>DAOTYB010000321.1:0-21425 GCA_034435315.1 Anaerolineae bacterium
CTGTCATTGCGAGCGATTTTTGCGAAGCAATCCCCACTGTTGCCTCCAGAAGACCGTAACGCGGGGATTGCTTCGTCGCAAAAAACGCTCCTCGCAATGACCCCTGAACGGTTACGTTCCCCATAGCGGAAAAGACTTGTGCGCACCTACTTGTGTTGAAGATTGACCGGAGTATGCAAATGCCTGACCCGTATGACCTTGCGACGTTAGAGCGTGAACTCGAGCAGTTGAAACAACAATTACCGCGTCACTCGGTCCCAATGACACTCCTCTTGCGCATCGAAGAGTTGGAAGAAGAGATTGCCGCGCGTAAAAAGTTCGAGGTTCACTCTCCGGATAGTGAACCTCGAACCGCATAGCCCAACTTTAGAAACTGCCGACCGCATCCACGCTGCTCTCGAACACTTGAAAAAGTGACAACAGCCCTGCCAGATCGAACGCCTTTTTCACTTTGGTGCCGAGTCCCGCCAGCCGCACATCACCGCGATTAAAACGACGGGTTTGTTTGAGCGCCGAGAGTAGCACGCGTATACCCGCGCTACTGATAAAATCTACCCCCGTCAAGTCCACGACGATACGGTAACGTCCACTGGCGATGATTTTCTGCAAAGCGTTTTCCAATTGCGGGGCTGTGCTCGAATCTACGCGCCCACTTACCGCTACAAGGTCAACGCGTTTGTACTCCTTGGTGGAAATTTTAATTGGCATACATCCTCCCTCAGTGTGATTGACTGCATTATAACATACCTCCTCCTCTACGACAATCCCAATAAATTACTCAGCTGAGTCATCCATCGCGAAAAGCCCCACCCCCTCGCCCCCTCCCCACGCCGCTCTGCGGCGTGGGGAGGGGAAACAAGGGAATAGGGTGTGGGCGGGCGGCGAAGCCGCCCGCTCACACCCCTCCTCCCATTTCCCCTGCTCTCCCCGCAAAGCGGGGAGAGCAGGGGGCAGGGGGATGAGTGGGGTTATTTCGTGGGAACGACGACGAAATTCAGGCTCAGCCCATCGGCTTGCGCTAGCCGCTGGTTTCTAACCGACAGCAAGCGATGCCCGGGGCTGAGCAGTTACCTCAGATCAGTCGCGCCATCCCTCGCGAAACAGCCCCCTTGCCTCACCCTGTGGTCATTTTTCGTCGTGTGAAAGCAGTCACCGTCATTCGTAGATATACAAAACTTGTGCTATAATCCGCCCGATGAAGAATCGCTGGGAAAAACTCCGCCTGGGCGCGCTCATCTTGCTGGCGCTGGCGTTACGGTTGTATCGTCTGGACGCGCAAGATGTGTGGGGCGATGAAGCGTTCAGCATTTTTCTCAGTCAACAACCGTTGAACGTGGTAGTCGCGGGCGCGTCCGACACCCATCCCCCGTTCTACCCTTTTCTCCTTTTCCTCTGGCTTGACCTTGCCGGCGCGAGTGCCTTTGCCACGCGCACCCTGTCCGCTTTGATTGGCACGCTGATCGTTCCTTTGATTTTTGTTCTGGCAAAGCGCGCGACAGCGCCACCACGCGTGGGGCAACTTGCCGCATTCCTCGCGACGATTTCGCCGCTCCTCATTTACTACAGTCAAGAGACGCGAATGTACGAGTTGGTCGCGATGCTGGCACTCGCCTCGACGTACCTGGCTGCGCGTTTCGTGCAAGTACAATCGGCGCGCAAGAGCAGCGCGTACTGGCTCTGCACCGCGCTAGCGATTTACACCCACTATTCCGCGTTCTTTGTGGTCGCGGCGCAAAATCTTTTCGCGCTCGTGATGTTGCGACGTCACCGCGCGGCGCTGTGGCGCTGGATCGCGCTGCAAATCACGCTCGGATTGGCATACCTCCCCTGGATTTTTGCACAAACCGCGTTCTTGCAGAGCAAAGCCAGCGCGCGTTTCGACGAGTGGGGATGGCGCGGGATTGAACTTGTCTTTGGCAAAACATTTCTGGCGTTTGGTATGGGATTGACCGCCGAAGCACCGCTGGCGCAACTGGCGGCGTCGCTCTTTCTCCTCATCGCGCTGTGGGGCACACTGGTCTGCGCGCGCCACACTCGCGCGCTCTTGTTCCTGCTCTATCTGGTTGTGCCGCTTGTCATCGCCTATCTGGTCAATCCGATTATGCCGTTTTTCTTCGAGCGCTACGTTTTGGTCGCCTTGCCTGCTTTCTTGATTCTCGTTGCGTTTGGGCTGGACGATCTGCTGCAGCGCAACCGCCGCTTTGGTCTGGGCATCCTCGGTATGCTGATTGTATTCAACGCGTACTCGCTCGGCGAATACTATTACAACGACGCCTATGCCAAAGGCAAGTATGGTAAGATGATGGCATACATCGCCGCACATGCCCGGTCCGGCGACGCGCTGGTGCTGAACAATCCGTTACAAAAGCCGCTGTATCTCTACTATGCCCCCCGCGACCTGCCGGCATATTTTTTGCCCGATGGCGGCGCAGCAATGGAAGATCCGCCGATACGCGCGCAGTTGGAAGAGGTCGCGCGCCGCTATGCGCGCGTGTGGCTGGTGATGTTTGGCAATCCCGCCGAGTATGATCCGACCGGCTATCTGGAACGCTGGTTGGGTACCCACGCGTTCAAGACCTTTTCGCAAGGTTTTGTGGATGCCGCGCTCTCGTTATACACCATACCCCGCGCGTCGCCCGCCGTGCAGCGCGACCTCACGGCTACGCTGGGCGACTCGATTCAATTGCTGGGGTACTCACTCGAAACAGCAGAGGTCGCGCCGGGACAGACCGTACTACTCACCCTGCGCTGGCAAACCACCGCGCCGATTCGCGCGCGTTATACGATTTTCGCGCACCTCATTGGTGGCATCAATCCGGTGACCCGCACGCCCTTGTGGACGCAGATGGATAGCGAACCTGCTGGTGGCGCGCGTCCCACCAACGATTGGCGCGTCGGTGAAATCATCGAAGATCGGCGCGGCTTGTGGCTGCCTCTCCACATCCCCCCCGGCGACTATGTGCTTCAAGTCGGAATGTACGACGCGGTCACGCTGGCGCGTTTACCTGTGTTCATCGAGAATCGCCGCGTGGAAGAAGATCGCGTGATTCTCGGCACAGTACGGGTGATCGCACGATGAAGGCGCGCCAGATTTTTCTCGCGAGCGCGATCCTTTTGCTCGCGCTGTGGCTACGTGTCTATCGGCTGGCTGAACTTCCGCCGGGACTGCACTTTGATGAAGGGTTCAATGCCACGATGGCATACCGCGTGATGACGGGGATCGAGCGCCCCATCTTTTTCACCGAGGATATGACCGAAGAGCCGATGGCGATTTACGTCACCGCGCTCGCGTTCGCCCTTTTTGGCGAGACCACGTGGACTTTGCGCTTGGTCTCTGCCCTCGCGGGACTGGTGACCGTTGCCGCGCTGTACGCACTCGCGCGCGCCCTGTTTCGCGCGCGCGGCATCGCTACGCTCGCCGCGCTGATTCTGGCGATACTGTACTGGCACATCAACTTTAGCCGTCTGGGAATGGAACCCATCTTCATCCCGTTGATGTTGACGTTCGCGCTCTACTTTCTCGTTCGCGCGCTCCAACCCACCAGTAGCCATCAGCCAGACGATAGCCCACCACAGCCGCGCGCGAGGCGCGTCCACGTTGTGCTCGCGGGCGTGTTTCTCGCGGCGACACTGTACACGTACAAAGCCGCGCTGTTTGTGCCGATTTTATTCGCGACGTTCATTGTCGTAGAATCTCTAGCGAATCGAAAATTTCTGGCGCGGCACGGGCGCGACGTGGTGGTCATCGTTAGCGTTGCCATTTTGGTTTTTGCGCCGCTTGGGATATACTTGGCAGCACATCCCGAACAATTTCTGGAACGCCCCAGCAGCGTGGCAGCGTTCGACGTAAACGTGATGCTGGATCACGCGCGCAAGGTCGCGGGGATGTTTTTCTGGCGCGGCGATGAGAATCCGCGCAGCAACTTGCCGGGGCGACCTGCGCTGGATCCGTTTCTGGCATTCGGATTCATCGTGGGCGTGGGAGTGTGCCTGTGGCGCGTGCGTCAGCGCGCGGCGCGTCTCCTCTTGCTGTGGCTTGGGGTGATGAGCGCGCCGAGCATCGTCACCGACTTTGCGCCTCACTTTGGCCGCACTCTGGCGGTGACCCCAGCCCTTGCGCTGATTGTGGCGTACGGTCTGGCAACACTGGTTGGTCAACACTCACCACTACGCCACCGCTATCCGCGCCTCGCGTATAGCCTGATGCTCATCGGTTTGATGTTTAGCGCGTTCAGCACCGCGCGCGACTATTTTGTGATCTGGGGCGCGCGCACTGGCGCGTTCGACTCGTTCGATGTCGGTTATTTGACACTGGCGCGCAAATTGCGTGAACGTCCTGAACCGATTTACCTCTCGCCGGTGGACGCGCATCATTACACGATTCAATTCGGTCTGGCGCGCCGCGTGGCGCGCAGTTTCGACGGTCGCTTTGCGCTGGTGCTCCCCCCACCGTCGGTCGCGGCGGTGTACGGCATTGTCACGCGCGACGATCCCCACACGCTGGTGCGACTCGAACAGATGTATGCGCAGGTGCACGTCCTCGAAACACTCTTTGATTTTACCGCACAGCCCTACGCCGCGCTGGTGCGCATCGAAGGAATGCCGCGCCTCGCGCCACAAAACGAGGTGCACGCGCGTTTTGGAGAGACGATCGAACTCATCGGCTATACGAGCGCGCGCGATCGTGACGGCATTACGTTGACCGTGTACTGGCGCGCGCTCGAGACGATGCGCGAGGACTATACGGTGTTCGTGCATCTGGTCGGCGCGTGGAATCCCGCGACCCAATCGCCGCTGTGGGCGCAAGATGACACACCACCGGCGCGCGGCGCGTATCCCACCTCGCGCTGGCAACGTGGTGAAATCATCGTGGACGAGTATCGTTTACGCGTGGCAAGAGTGCCGCGCGGCGAATATCACATCGAAATCGGAATCTACAATCTACACACCGGCGCGCGCGCGCGGGCGGTGGATGCCAGCGGCGCGCCAATGGAGAGGGACCGTGTCATTCTCGAGAGAATCACAGTACCGTAACATTTTCACGTCCGGCGATTTCTCAAACGAATCGCGCCGAGTACCGCCGGTGCTCATTGTGGGATGTCTCGCCCTGTTACTCCTCGCGTGTTGCAACTGTGCAGGGATTGTACTCGGTTTGCAACTTGGCGGCGGCTTGAACAATATAGCAAGGTCAGCGCGCTTGCCACTGGGACAACCAACCGCCACACCGACGGTGGACCCCAATGCGCCGATACCCCTCCGTAAACCCGGCGTGATGGCAAATCGCCTGGAGATGACAGTGCTCAACGTCCAGCGCCCGCTCAAGGTGGAAGGGAATATCAACCTGCCACCGAACGAGCAATTCATTCTGGTCACTGTGCAAATTGCCAACAAGAGCAGTGCCACGCTCAAAACAACAGCGGCAGAGTTTAAGGTCAAAGGTGGCGGCGGATTGACGTACGATGCCAACCCCAAAACGGTAACGATTCCTAACCTGTTGACCGAATTGACGCTTGCCCCCGGCAAAACAGTCGAAGCCGAACTGATTTTCCAGATCGCCGCCAACGATTGGGATTTGCAGTTGCTCTGGAATGTGGGTAATCAAACGCGCGTGTTCAAGTTAGAAAAATGATTCTCCTTGGTGCCGCGATCGTCTGGCTGGCTCTGTTTCTTTTTACGCTCGCGCGTCGCCAGCAGAGTGACGCGTGGCGCGACGCGCTGGCGCTGGGTGGTTTGGGCGCGGCAACAGCGGGTTTCTTCTGGCGACTGCTCGCCGGCGATGTGTGGATGCCGGCGGGCGGCGGCGATCTTGCCCACTTTTTATATCCCACCTACACTTTTGCCGCCGAGTGGTGGCGCCGCGGCGTGATGCCGCTATGGAATCCGCACCTCTTTGCAGGCGCGCCCTTTGTGGGCGATCCCCAGTCCGGCATTTTTTATCCTCTCAACCTGCTCACCTTTTTTCTCGCGACACCTCTCACCTTGCGCGACCTCGAATACCTTGCGGTGTTACATTTCTTCATCGCTGGCGCGGGAATGTACGCGTTCCTGCGGTGGGGGAAATGGAGATTAGAGATTAGAGATTCCAGTCTCCAGTCTCCAACCTCTAATCTCTCACGTCCTGCTGCGCTGGCAGGTGCGCTTGCCTTTGCGTTCTCCGATCTGTTCATCACCCACTTTGGCAATCTGAATCTGATTGCCGTTGTGGCGTGGATGCCGCTCGTACTACTGTTCTATCGTCGCGCGGTGACCGATCAGCGCGTCTCTTTCGCGCTCAGCGCCGGCATCCTCCTCGCGCTGGCTTTTCACGCCGGGCACATTCAATCGTTTTTGTTCATCGTGCTGGTGCTGGTCGTGTTCGCGCTCTGGCACGCGTGGACCCGTCCTTCGCCCTTCGTCCTTCGTCCTCCGTCCTTCGTCTCCCTGCTCCTCAGCGCCCTCATCGCGTTCGGGCTTGCCGCGCCCGCGCTTTTGCCCGGCATCGAATTCACCCAGCACACGGTACGCGCGGCGTATGCGTATGAACAGGCGGCGCAATACTCGCTTCCCCCCGCGCAGTTGATTGGAATGCTGGTGCCCGGCTTTTTTGGTCGCGGTCCGCAAAACGCGTGGGGACCCTGGGAGCGTGTCGAAGTGGGCTATCTGGGCGTGTTGCCGCTCGTTCTGGCACTCCTCGCGCTCGTTCTGCGCCGCGACGCGCCGGCGCGTTTTTTTGGTGCGCTCGCGCTGCTGGGTCTCGTGCTGGCATTGGGCGGCTATGCGATTGTGCACGGCTGGTTGTATCAACTGGTACCGGGTTTTGGACAATTGCGCGCGCCGGCGCGTTTTATCGTGGTGATGGATTTCGCGCTGGCGACGCTGGCAGCCTTTGGGTTCGATCTGTTACTGCGTCCCCTGCCGCGCGCGAGTGGGCGCGCCTTCAAGCATATCGTCCGCGCCGCGCCGTTCGTCTTTTTGTTGATTGCTTGTCCAACCGGCGCGCTTGCCTATGCCATTTTGATTCTGGGGCAAGGGCAGGACCCGGTGCTGTTTGCGCGCATTGCCAATGCGACGAACGCGCTTGCGTTCTTTCTGGTGCTGTTGGCGTTCTCGACTGCGCTAATCCTTGCCCGCGCGACACGTTTTTTTCGCAAACGCCTCTGGGCAGCGCTTGCGCTCGCGCTCATCGGCTTTGATTTATTCTCGCTCGGCGCGTATGTGGACGCGAGCACAGACGACCCCACGCGCGTTTTCGAGCATCCTGGCGCGGTGGCATTTTTCAAGAGTGAGGGCGAACTGGTGCGGATGGATTCGCGCGGCACTGGCGTAGATAGCGTGTGGCCCGCCGATACCGCCATCCTCTATGGTCTGTTCGATGTCAACGGCGACAATCCGCTGATGCTCGCCGATTTTGAACGCTACTGGCAAGCGTTACCCAGTCGCTCGGCGCGCGCGTACGATGTGCTCAACACGCGCTACCTGATCGCGCGCAAAGGCGCGCCGGTAGATCGTGACAAGTTTGTGCTGGCGTTTGATGCCGGCGTATTCCACATCTACGAAAACGCGCGCGCGCTGCCGCGCGCGTTCGTCGTCACCGATGTACGTCTGGCGCCCCATCACGCCGCCGCGCTGGAGATGGTGCACGCGCACGATTTTGAGCCGGCGCAAATGGTGATTTTAGAGACCGCAACCCCACCAGCCACATCGCACACTGACCCAACTCTCAGCGGTCAGCCAGCGACGGTCGCGATCGTGGGCTACGGTCCGAACGAAATCATCGTGGAGGTGGACACACCGCGCGCGGGGGTTTTGATATTGAGTGAGGTGTTTTATCCGGGGTGGCGCGCGTGGGTGAATGAGCGCGAGGTCGAAATTTTGCGCGCCAATTATCTGTTTCGTGCGGTACACGTCACGGAGGGGCGTCACCGTGTCCGCTGGTTGTACGATCCGCTTTCGTTCAAAATCGGCACAGGGCTGTGCGGGCTGACGGTTGGGATTCTCGGCGGCTGGCTGGTGTATCGTATCTATCGCAAGAGACGCGCGGCGGAGCCCTTCTAGCGCGCTAACAACTCTTCCAACTTTTGAATGAACTCGCTGGGACGCGTAACGGGACCGATGATGTTGCCGTACACGTTGCCATCTTTGCCGATAAAGTATGTTTCGGGCACGCCTTTGGCGCGAAAACGATGAAAGATTTCGCTGCCAATGTCGGGACCGTTGAAATACGTAACATCGAACTCTTTGAGGTATGCCCTTGCCGGCGTTTCGCTATCCACGTAATTCACGCCGATAAACACCACACCGCGATCTTTGTAGCGGCGCCACATTTGCTCGAGGAAAGGTGCTTCGTCGCGACACGGCACACACCACGACGACCAAAAATTGATGACGACGACTTTGCCGCGCAGTTCGCTCAAGCGGATCTTTTGTCCCTCGAACGAGACCAGTGTAAAGTCCGGCGCCGGACCTGCGGACAGTTGCGCCGCCCCGCGCACTCCCAGGCCAAAGGCAAACAGCGCGAGCAGACCGATGACCAGCACAAAGACCAGTACCTGAACCCAGCGCGGCATTTTACCACTCCTTCAATTCTCTTTCGAGTCGCTCGGCGTATTCGCGTGGAATTTCCGGCGCCACCTCTGGCGCAGCCTGCACCTGATGCGGTACAAGCCAGGTGCGCACCGAGAACCACAAGATCACAGTCCCCGCTACCAAGCCCACCACAGGCAAGAGGTACGCCAGCCAATTGAAACCCTCGGCGGGTGGCGCGCCCAACACCTGCGCGCCATAGCGTGCAACAAAATAGTTGCGAATCTCTTGCTCGCTTTTACCCTCCAGCAGCATCCGCTTGATGTCATTGCGCCAATCAATGCACGCCTGCGTGTTGCATACATCGAGCGGGATGTTGGGACACACAGGGCAATACAAAGTCCTGGCGATGCGATTGACCTGATCGTCTAACGTTGGCGCCTGGGCATACAGCGGACTGGCAAGTAGCATTCCAAGTATCGTCACCGTTATCGTAAGGTATAGTCGCATAGACACTCCTTCATCTCTCTACCCGCCCTAGAATTTTTCAAAGCGTTCCACATCCATCACAAAAACTGTCGCGCCGCCCACTTGTACTTCGACGGGTTGTGCCAGATACAATTCGCCCGGCTCCATCACCGGGGGCATCGGGTTGACATAGCGCGTACGTGTGATACAATTCGCTTTGATCAATGCCAGCACGTCCTCCAGTTTTTCCTGCTCGACACCAATCAGGATCGTTGAATTACCTTCGCGTAAAAAGCCGCCGGTCGTGCTAATCAGGGTAAAGTGATGTCCACGCTCGCGCAGCGCGTCGGTCAGTTTTCCCGCATCGTCGTTATGCACAATGGCAAACACCAGTTTCATCTCACGCCCTCCTTCCTTAACTAAATTATATGATGGCTTGGCAGTGACGTCAATGTGCCGTGTCTGCAACAGGGATTCGAGATGGGCACGAATGTCATGCTGAATCACGTCAATCGCGCGCGTGCCATCAATCTGCACAAAGCGATGTGGCTCGGCGCGCGCGAGTTCCAGATAGCCAGTGCGGACACGGGTGTGATACGCCACATCTTTTTGGTCCAGACGATTCATTTCGCCGCGCTGTCGCCGAGCCAGCCCCACCGTGACGGGAACATCCACATAAAACGTCACATCGGGCACCAAGCCGCCCGTCGCAAAGCGCGTGATCGCGCGCAGCGCGTCAAGATCAAGGCCCAACCCATAGCCCTGATACGCAAGCGTCGAATCGGCATAGCGATCACACAGGACGATGGCGCCGGTGGCAAGCGCGGGACGAATCACCTCGGCAACGATCTGGGCGCGCGCGGCGGAAAACAAGAGCACTTCGGTTTCATCCCGCATTGCCCGGTGATGGGGAGAGAGAAGCACCGCGCGCACTTGTTCGCCAATGGCTGTACCGCCCGGCTCGCGCGTCAAGACCACCGCATAGCCGCGCGCTTGCAAATACTCGGCAAGTAAACGCGCCTGCGTGGTCTTGCCACTTCCATCGGGACCTTCAAAAGTAATGAACAGAGACATTGCGTTTCACTCAGTTTTTTGACATTGTACTCGATTCGGCTCGATTCGGCAATCTGACACATACTATTTTTTACCATGCAACTCATCTTGACCGCTTTACCCAACATCCCCCTCATCCAGCCCGGCGATGATCTGGCGGCAATCATTCTGCGCGGTCTGGAAAATGCCCACCTTGAGTTACACGACGGCGATGTACTTGTGCTCGCGCAAAAAATCGTGAGTAAAGCCGAAGGACGAATGGTGCGTTTGCGCGATGTGACCCCCTCGCCACGCGCCATCACACTGGCGCACGCGTCCGCCAAAGATGCACGCTTGTGTGAGGTGATCCTGTGGGACACGCGCGAAATCCTGCGCGTGCGCAAGGGCTTGATTATCGTCGAAACAAAACACGGGTGGGTCTGCGCGAATGCCGGTGTGGATCGTTCTAACGTTGCGCCGCATGACGAAAACGAGTGGGTCTTGCGTTTGCCCGAAGATGCTGACGCCTCGGCGCGCTGCTTGTGCGAGCGCTTGCGCGTCCTCACGGCGCGCGAGGTCGGTATCGTCATCAATGACTCGCATGGACGCGCGTGGCGTAACGGTGCAGTGGGTGTGGCGATTGGTGTGGCAGGCATTCCAGCGGTCGAGGATTGGCGCGGCGTCCCCGATTTGTTTGGTTATCCCCTGCAGGTCACAACCGTGGGCCTGGCAGATCAGATTGCATCGGCAGCATCGTTGTTACAGGGGCAAGCCAACGAAGGCCGCCCGATTGTGCACGTGCGCGGCGTGCCGATGACACATCGCGACGGCAGCGCGCGCGAGATTGTACGCGCTAGAGAAAACGATTTGTTTCGCTAAATGCACGGTACACACCGACTTGGCAAGCCGAGCGTTTGGGTGTAAAATGTAGGGAAAAGGTGAGGCAAGTGCGTATGGATATTCAAACGCTGCTTTATCAGGTTCACGCGTACAATCCCGAGGCTGACCTTGGGCGAATCGCGCGCGCCTATCACCTTGCCTGCACCGCGCATGCCTCCCAATGGCGTTCCACCGGCGAGCCGTACGTTTTTCACGCGCTCGCGGTCGCGCACATCCTCGCGGAAATGTATCTGGACGAGGATACGCTGATTGCCGCACTGCTGCACGATGTGCCCGAAGACACCGCCGTCTCTCTCGATACGATTCGTAGCGAGTTTGGCGATGTCGTCGCAAAACTCGTGGATGGCGTGACCAAGTTATCGGGTTTGCAGTTAGATCTGGAGCAAATCCACGCTGAATCGCTCCGCAAAATGTTTATGGCGATGGCAGAGGACATTCGCGTGGTGATGATCAAACTGGCAGATCGGTTGCACAATATGCGCACGCTTTACGCTCTCCCGCCTGCCAAGCAACAGCGCATCGCCCGCGAAACGATGGACTTTTTTGCCCCCCTCGCCAATCGCCTCGGAATGTATAATCTGCGCCGCGAACTCGAAGACCTCGCTTTTAAATACCTCGAACCCGCCAAGTACAACGAAATCGCCACCCTCCTGCGTGAAGACCACCAAGCCCAACAAACGTATATCGCTCAGGCTATCGAAATTCTACGCACGCGCCTCGAGCAGGAAAACATCTTCCCTATCGAAATTGAGGGACGTCCCAAGCACATCTACAGCATATACAGTAAGATGATGCGCAAGGGACGTGAGTTTGATCACATTTACGATATTCGCGCGCTGCGCGTCATCGTCGAAAGCGAACGCGAATGCTATATGGTTTTGGGTGTGGTGCATAACCTCTGGACACCCATTCCACAAGAGTTCGATGATTATATTGCCAAACCCAAAGAGAATATGTACCGCTCGCTGCACACCGCTGTCATCGGACCGCAAGGCAAACCTCTCGAAGTCCAGATTCGCACGATGGAGATGCACCGCATCGCCGAGTATGGCATTGCCGCGCACTGGCGCTACAAGGAAGGTAGCAAGACGCAGGATGCAATCTTCGAGAACAAGATCAACTGGATGCGCCAACTCCTTGAATGGCACAAAGAGATTGCCGATGCGCGTCAGTTCGTGGACTCGCTCAAGACTGATGTGTTCCAGGATCAGGTGTACGTCTTTACACCCAAGGGGGATATTATCGAACTGGCGGCTGGGGCTACGCCGATTGACTTTGCCTACTATGTGCACACCGAAATCGGTCATCGCTGTATCGGCGCCAAAGTCAATGGCAGAATCGTCCCGCTCGACTATCGCCTCAAGACCGGCGACCGCGTCGAAATTCTCACTGCCAAGCGCGGCAAGCCCAGTCGCGATTGGTTGAATCCCGCGCTGGGACTTGTCCGCACGGCGCGCGCGCGCGAAAAAATCCGCCACTATTTTCGTCGGCAGGCACGCGCCGAAGCCATCGAAGCCGGGCGCGCGCTCCTCGAAAAAGAGTTGCATCGGCTGGGCTATGATTATGACCATGAAGGTTTCGCTGAAATCGCCAGACTGTTCAACTTTAAGAATGTGGAGGATTTTTTCGAAGCCATCGGACGGGAAGACCTCAGCCCACAAGCCGTAGGAATTAAACTTTTAGAAGCAGAACGTGAAAAAGAACAACCGAGTGCGCCGTCTTTAGAACCTCCTCCTGTCACCGAGACGCCCATCAAGATCGTCAGCACGGACAATTTACTCCAGCGTGTGGCACGCTGTTGTCATCCCTTGCCCGGCGAACCGGTGATTGGATATATTACCCGCGGCCGCGGCATCACGATTCATCGTCGCGATTGCAAAAATCTTCTCACACTGAACGCCGAGCGCGAGCGTCTCATCGCCATCGAGTGGAAAAAGACCGACCACACCACCTACCCCGTGCGCGTGCAGATTCGCGCTTTTGATCGTCTCCGTCTGATACACGATATTTCCGGTATCGTCTCCGATGAAAATGTCAACATCGCATCTACGGTTGTGTTCACCGCGCCGCGTGATCATATGGCAATCATTACTGCCACACTTGAGATCGCCAATGCCGATCAACTCACACGCATTCTGGATAAAATCAGTCGCCTCTCGAACGTGATTGATGTGCATCGTGTCACGGATAACGGACCTAAACAGACTCGGAAAGGTTAACAAAAAAGCGATTTCCCGATGGACACGAGAAATCGCTTTTTGATTTTAACGGTTCAGGATACGCCAGTTGGTCAGGCACGCGACTGGGCAAGTGCTATGATGAGTTTTGCCAATAGCGCGGTGCGCGGCACAATCGAGTTTGCCTCCACATACTCTTCCAGCGCGTTATGCCCACGCCCGCCCACGGGTCCCAAACCATCCAGTGTGGGGACGCCGAGCGCGCTCGTGTAATTCCCATCCGAACCGCCCCCCGTGGCGACATCTTCAATCTCGAAACCCAGTTCGCGCGCGGCGCGCTTTGCCAGTTCCACTAGGCGCGCCGTCGCTTCGGTTTTCTCCATCGGTGGATTGCTGATGCCGCCACTCAATTCGGCGCGCGTTCCCGGCACCACCGCGCGCGCGAGCATCTCGCGCATGGCTTGTTCCAGTGGTTCAGCATCCGCCGCGCGCACAATACGCACATCTATCTCCGCCGTCGCGGTCTCGGCGACAACATTCGGTCGTGTGCCGCCGCGCACCACTCCCACATTCACCGTCAGCCCCGGTCGAAAACCGTTCAGCGCGTGAAACGCGATAATATGATGCGCGAGCGCGAGCGTGGCACTCGCGCCCTTTTCTGGTTCCACGCCCGCGTGTGCCGATTTGCCATACACCGTGATCGTGTAATGCCCCACCCCTTTGCGCGCGCTGACGATTGCGCCGTTCTCGCGCGCCGGTTCCAACACCAGCGCGGCATCCGCGCCCTGCACAAACTGCGGATACAGCGTCCGCGAGACCGGCGAACCCACCTCTTCCTCACTGTTACAAAACAAGCCAATCTCGGCAAACTGATCGAAACCGCTGTGCACAATGGCGCGCGCGGCGTACAGCCCACTCAGCACACCGGCTTTCATATCGTTGAC
The DNA here is from genome assembly GCA_034435315.1 of Anaerolineae bacterium. GTDB lineage: Bacteria > Chloroflexota > Anaerolineae > UBA4142 > UBA4142 > VGOB01. Next base: position 14,024 of record DAOTYB010000321.1, read on the forward strand.
GCCAGGACCTTTCAGACGCGCGCCGAGACGATGAAAAGGCACCTGCGCTGCCGTTCCATCGGAATACACGGTGTCGAGATGACCCAGCATCACAACACGCGCGCGTCCACGTCCACGCCATCGCGCATACAGCATATCGCCAAACTTGTCTTGTGGCAAGTCAATCACCTCGGCGCCAAAAGCGAGCATTCGTCCGCGCACATAGCGCGCGACGGCATCCACGCCGGCTTTGTTGTGCGTGCCACAATCGGTGTTGACGAGTATTTCCAGATCGCGCAGATACTCGTCGAGCATTCCAGCCATCCGGGTTTGAAAATCGGTCATAGATCTCTCCAGAAAAAATACTGCAGATTTTCAACATCCAGCATCTGACATCGAAAATCTGCAGTTCGGTATGGGCCCGGCTGGATTCGAACCAGCAACCAACGCCTTATGAGGGCGCTGCTCTGCCGTTGAGCTACAGGCCCCCCTGGATTAAAGTCAGGTGAATGCCAAAGTCGCTCCCTGGCTCGCCGAGGCTGTTATGGAGCAAGCAATAGCCACCTGGCTAATGTTTTGCAACGCCTCATACAGCGGTCGGAGACGGTTGTAAATTTGTAAATAAACGCGTCGGTAAATCTCGTTGTACTGTTCATGGCGTTTGGGATTGGGGTCAAAGGTATCGCCCAGGTGGGTCATCTCACGAATGGCTGTATCAAAATCGGGATGAATGCCGATTCCTACAGCCGCATCAATGGCTGCTCCAAGGCCAGAAGCCTCATAAACATGCGGGCGGGCGGTGGTTAAGCCAAAAATATCGGCCGTGATCTGCATAGCAGCCTGGCTCTGACTACCGCCGCCGGCGATGCGCAGCTCACGAATGGCGACACCGCTGCGTTTGCCGATTCGTTCCGCTCCCTCACGCAAGGCGTAAGCCAGGCCTTCCAAAATGGCGCGGTAGAGATGAGCGCGCGTATGCGCGTCACGAAAACCGATCACTGCGCCCCGTGCTTCGGGACCTGGAAAGCGTAAACCCGGCGACCAGTACGGTTGCAGCACCAACCCCTCACAGCCTGGAGGGACAGACTGCACGAGGGCGTCAAAGAGTTGCTCGGCTGGCTTGCCCTGTTGCTCTGCCAAGCGCTGTTCATATTGTCCAAATTCCTGTTTGAACCAACTGACCATCCAAAAGCCGCGGTAGATCTGGATTTCGAGATTGTAAGCCCCGGGAATTGCCGACGGATAAGGAGGAATCAAGGGAATGGCTTCGATATATTTGCGATGGGTGGTGTTGATGGTCGCGGTCGTGCCATAACTCAAGCAGGCAAGATGGGGTTGCAAACAACCAGCGCCAATGACTTCGCAAGCCTTATCTGCCCCGGCGGCGATCAGCGGCAAGCCGGCCGGGATGCCGCTGGCTTCGGAAGCCGCCGGGGTGATTTCACCCAGAACGCTGGCGGGCGGTTTAAGCTCCACCAACATCGAGGGCTTGAGCGGTAAAGCCAGCCATTTCCAATCCCGGCGATCCGCCCAGCGAAAGCGTTTGTAGTCAAAGGGAATATAGCCAACTTGACAAGCAACCGAGTCAACCAATTGATCGGTCAGGCGATAGGTCAGGTAGCCGGAGAGTAAGACATATTTTTCCGTTTGACGCCAGATTTCGGGCTGGTGAGTGGCAATCCAGTTGGCTTCCGCTTCGGCTTGCAAATAGGCAACCGTTTGGGTCAAGCCAGCCAGGCGGAAGGCAAGCCCCCACCAACCGCCAATGGGCTTCAAGCCCTGGGTGCGCCGTTGGTCGAGCCACAGAATAGCCGGGCGCAAAGGTTGTTTGTTGCGATCGAGATTGATCACCGTGGCGCGTTGCGTGGTCAACGCCACCGCCGCCAGGCGTTGACGGAGGGAAGACAGGGATACATTTTCCTGCAGTTCATCCGGCTTGGTCCAGAGTTTCTGGCAAGCCTGACAGAGCGCCTCCCAAAAGACCTGAGGGTGCTGTTCCGCCCAGCCTGGTTGAGTTGAAAAATAGGGTTCAATCGGAATGCGCGCCTTGGCAACCAGGCAGCCACGCGGATCAAACAGCAAAGCGCGCGTGCTCTGCGTTCCCTGGTCAATCGCTAAAAGAAGGTCTTTCATCCCGGCGGCACTCCGTAACAAGTTTTCCAAAGGTTTTGATAGGCGGTTACTTCAGCCTCCCAGCGAGCATCGCTCCAGCCAAGTTCTTCCTGCACCGTTGCTCGAATGCGCTCCATCAGGTCAAAGCCCCCCTGTGGCAGGAATAAACCCAGGCGCACGCGGCGCAAGAGCAAGTCATCTAGGTGAACAACGGCTTCGGAACGCGCCGCCCAGCGCAACTCTGCCCAAAGCGAGGGGGTATCGCCAATTGGTTCAAGTTCGCTCTGCCTGGCCAACTTTAGCACCTCCGCGGCGCGAGCTCCATATCTGCCCACCAACCGCAAGCGGCTGGCCGCAGGGAGATTGGTTTCCGAGAGGATAGACAAAACCGCCTCATTGAGCACCCTTTGGCGAGCATGAAAGGTTTGAGAAGATCGCAGGAGGGCAGAGACTGTACGTAGAGCGTCATGAGCCATCAAGCGAAAGGTGGTCAACTTGCCGCCGCTCACGGTAAGCAAACCGTTTTCCAGCCATAACACATGCTCACGCGATTCTTTAGAGGGGTCGGCTTTGCCAGTATCAACGACGGCGCGCACCCCGGCAAAGGTCGCCTGGATGTCGTCCGTGTTTAATTCCAGAACGGGAAAGACATCCTGTAAAGCCGAGAGCAGATAATCCACCTCCTGGGGACTGATTTTTGTGTCTATGCTTAATGCTTCTTGGTGGTCAACATCCGTGGTGCCAAACAGGGTGACACCTTCCCAGGGCAAGGCAAAAACCGGGCGCCGATCGCGGGGATGCAGAAACGTGACCGCGCGATTAATCGGCAAGCGCCGCCTGGGGAGGATCAAATGACTGCCGCGCAGTATGCGCAAGCGGCGTCTGCATCCCAATTGGGCGCGCAATTCGTCAGCCCAGGCGCCGCTGGCGTTGATGACCACTTTTGCTTGAATTTCTGCTGTGCGGCCTTGCCGCAAAGGAGCCTCATCGCGAACGGCTACACCGCACACCTGACCATCCTGACGGCGCAACAGTTCGATTGCCCGACAATAATTCAAGGCACAACCACCCTCGTCACAGGCTTCTTGTAATAGGCGGACAATCAGGCGGGCGTCATCGGTTTGGGCGTCAAAATAACGATACCCACCGATCAACCCCTCGCTTTTCAAATATGGACTTAGTTCCAGAATGTCATAAGCATCATAATAACGATGATTCCAGCGCAGGGCAAGCAAATCATACAGCGCCAACCCTGCCCCAAACAACCACGGCGGAAAGTGGTCGCGCTGATAGTGAACGAACAAAAAGCCAAGTTGGGTGATCAAACCGCGTCCTTCCTGTAACAGCCGTTCGCGCTCACGCACGGAGGTAAGGGTCATCTTCAACTGGGCGTTTTTCAGATAACGAAAGCCGCCATGCACCAACTTGGAGGAACGGCTGGAGGTACCGGCTGCAAAGTCATCCGCTTCAATCAGCAGGGCGCGCCAACCGACCCGCGTGGCTTCACGCAAAATGCCAGCGCCGGTGATGCCACCGCCGATGATGATCAAATCCCAAGCCTGGCTCAATTGCTGCCAGATGGGCTCTCGGTTTTGCGCGTTCCACATGCTCCTTGTCCGTGTCCCTGGCCAAACCTCATCAACGCGCTTGGCGGAAGGCAAACGAAATTCATTCCTCTCCCACAAGCTTACCCGGATTCATGATCCCCTGGGGGTCAAAAGCCCGACAGACCGCCCGGATAACGTCTATCCCCCGTGCTCCCTTTTCGTTTTGTAAATAACGGAGATGGTCTAGCCCCACCCCGTGTTGATGGCTGATCGTGCCACCCCGGGCAAGGATGGCTTGGCTGGCAGCCGCTTTGAGCGTTTGCCAGTGCACCAGGTCCTGGTCGGGATCGCCGCTGCGCCGAAACAAGTAGGTTGTGTAAATACTGGCGCCATCTCGGTAGACATGGGAGAGATGGGCAAACGCCAAAACTCGCTCATTCTGCGCCTGCAATCCTGTCCTTAAGGCGTCCAGAATGGCCTGAGCCGTTTCTTTCACCTTAGACCATGGGACGGCTGTTTCAAGCGTATCGGTGGCGTAACCAAGTTCCCACAAGGTATTGCGCAGATAGGGAGTGAGAAAACGGCTTTTACGCCAGGTCTCTCCAATCATTGAACCTGTAAACAAGCCGCCCCATTCGCGACAGATGGCGACGGCTTGGCGGGTGAGCAGTCTCACATTGCTGCGGCTTCCGCTCACGCCAAAGATGAGCAGACAGCGCTCCGCGTTATACCCAAACAACCTCAAGCCACGCTCTATCCACGGCAACAGGCGATCCTTGCCCGATAGCGCTAAGATGCTCTGGGTTTCAATTGCGTTACTCAAGCGCAGCATCGAGAGACCCACACCCGCTTGAACCAGGCTCCGTACTGCCTCAAGTCCGGCTTCCCAATGCGGGAGAAACACGCCATAAAAGGCTTCTGCCTCGGGTAAGGGACGGGTTCGCACGATGGCGCGGGTGAGGATACCGAAACGACCTTCGCTCCCTAAGACCAGATGGCGCAAGTCCGGCCCGGCAGCGCTGGCAGGCACGGGGGGGAGGTCCAGACACCCCAGCGGCGTTTCAAGGTGACCGCCGGCAAAGAGATTCTCGATGCGTCCATAGTACAGCGATTGTTGCCCACTGGAGCGGGTGGCAATCCACCCACCCAAGGTGGAAAGTTCAAAGGATTGGGGAAAATGCCCGAGCGTAGCCCCCTGAGCGTTCAATTGGGCTTCAAGGTCTGGTCCCTTCACCCCTGCGCCGAATTCGGCTAGACGGCTGAACGGATCGAGGTGCAGCAGGTTATTCAGGCGCGAGAGGTCAATCGTTAAGACGGGGGCGTACGCGGAGAGCGGATTGATATGCCCCACCACGCTTGTTCCACCGCCGTAGGGGATCACCCTTGCGCCAACCTGGCGGGCAAGCGTCAACAATTGGCGTACCTCCTCATCCGAAGCGGGATAAGCCACGCCATCGGGATACGCCTCAATGCGCCCACTTCGCAAGGCAATCCAATCTGGCAGGCTTTGACCACGGGCGTGCAACAGGCGGTGCAGGGGATCTCGGGAAATCAAAGGGTGCGCAGGCAGGCGGCTCGCAGGCAGTTTGGCAAGCACAGACTCCAAGGAGACATCTGCGATGGAAATGCCTTCCCCTAATTGCTCCTGCAGGTATTGACGGGCAGTTCCTCCCAGAGGATAGTGGACAGATTCATCTCCCCAGCCGTTCCAACGGCGCATACGCTCTCCTGTTCGCGTAATCCCTATTCACCCAATCTGAATTTGATTGAACGGTTGCGGAAGAGTGTCTCTATCCCAAATACGACGAAGACCTTTGCGTTGTTCAAGACGGCAATCGTAGAGTGTCCGGCAAAAGCGTCAGGAAAACCCAAGCAGAAACTGGCGCGCTTGTTGCATCTCGATTTCCAGACCTGCGAAAATAAAAGTTTGCGACCGTTGAAAGTATAAACTGGTGGAAGATTTCTGCCGAGATGTACTCTAGAGTGATGAAAGGACGAAAGACGAAAGCAATCTTCATTCGTCGTTCGTCCTTCGTCTCCTGGCTCAAGCGGGAGACCGGATTCGAACCGGCAACGTCCACCTTGGAAGGGTGGCATTCTGCCATTGAATTACTCCCGCGCGCGGGTCAGGTCGGGGCGGGCGGACTTGAACCGCCGACCTCAGCGTCCCGAACGCTGCGCGCTACCAACTGCGCTACGCCCCGTCAAGCAAACGCATTATATACCGATTCACGGATTTTGCCAAACGCGCCAACGCGCCCAGAATTGACAACTTGTGCCAAAGTGTGTATAATACTAACTGGTCTAGACCGGTTATGACAGGTTAATGGAGTCGCGATGACGCGTTTACAGCGCAACCACCCCCTTCCGTTGTACGCTCAACTCCGCGACACGCTGCGCTCTGATCTGCTGACAGGTCGCCTGCGGGCACACGAGCAACTCCCCTCCGAACGCGAACTGTGTGCGCGCTTTCGCGTCAGCCGAATGACGGTACGTCAGGCACTCCTCGATCTGGCGCGCGAAGGCCTCATCTATAGCCGCGCCGGCAAAGGCACTTTTGCCAGCCAACCTAAAATTGACCAGCAACTCAAGACCCTTTCGGGCTTTAGTCAGGATATGCGTTCGCGCGGCAGCGCGCCCTCCTCGCGCGTCCTGGAAGCCAAAACCGAACGCGCGGAGGCGCGCCTCGCGCGTTTACTCGGACTTGCGCCTGGCGCCAAAGTCATCGTGTTGTCGCGTGTGCGTCTTGCCGATGGGATGCCTCTCGCCATCGAAACCGCGCACCTGCCGGCTACTCTGTGCCCCAATCTGTTACGTCACGATTTTGCGCGCGAATCGCTGTATGCCGTGCTCGAACACGAGTATGGCTACCACCTCACGCGCGCGGAACAAACCATCGAAGCCGCGCTGGCGCGTCCGCGCGAAGCCGCACTCTTGCAACTCACGCTTCCGGCGCCCGTTTTGGTGATGGAACGCCTGACCTACACCGACCAGGGTATTTTGATCGAGTATGTCCATTCCGTCTATCGCGGCGATCGCTACAAGTTCCATTCGACGTTGACACCGCAACAAGGATGACGAATGATCGTTCTGGGAATGATCTCTGGCACATCGGCGGATGGCATTGATGCTGTCATCGCTGAGATCACCGGAGCACCGCCCGTGCTCGACTGGCGCATCATCAAACATCATCACACCGCATTCACGCCCGACTTGCGCGCGGAAATTCTCGCGTGCGTTCGTCCCGAGTACGGCACAGTGGATCGCTTGTGTGTGCTCAACTTTTGTCTGGGCGAAGCGTTCGCGCGCGCTGCGCGCGATGCCATTCACGCGGCGAACCTGTCCACCAATCAGGTGGATTTGATTGGCAGTCACGGGCAAACGCTGTGGCACATTCCGACCGGTGCCGATGCGTCCACGTTGCAACTTGGCGAAGCCGCTGTCATCGCCGAACGCACCGGCATCACGACGATTTCCAACTTTCGCACGCGCGATATGGCGGCGGGCGGACAGGGCGCGCCACTCGTGCCGTACCTCGATGTGCTGTTGTTCACGCATCCCACACTCACGCGCGCCGCGCAGAACATCGGCGGCATCGGCAATGTAACCTACCTCCCGCCAAGTTTGCAAGAGGGTGGGAGAAGGGGAGAACCAATCACCCAACCCTTTGCCTTCGATACGGGTCCTGGCAATATGCTGATAGATTACGCGGCGCAACGCATCACCGATGGCGCGTGGTCGTTTGATCGAGATGGTGCGCTTGC
>DAOTYB010000322.1:0-3291 GCA_034435315.1 Anaerolineae bacterium
GTGCAACGGTTCGACTTTGGGCAGGCGCACGCTCAGATGCATCGGTCAACTCCTGAAATAAGATACCCCCATTCTACACGGTTTGGGCAATTTCACCAACCAGTGAACGGTCACCGCTTTCCCACGCTGGTGCACCGCTGGAACACACTTGCCACAGACCTTGGGCTCAAACCGCCGCGCTTGATGTTGACGCAAAAAAATATCGGTGGTTTGACGTTTGGCTCTTTCACGCGCCACTATGTGGCACTCTCGGAAACACTGGCGCGCCACCTCGAACGCTGGCTCAAATCATCCGACGAAGAGAAAAGGCATCTCAGCGATGCTCTGCTCATCCACGAACTGGCTCACATGCTCCATCACGACGTCTGGATGGTCGGCTTCTCCCAGAGTCTTTTGCGTGTGACGATTGTGTTCATCACACTGAATTATCTGGTGGCAGCGATGATGCCTTTTCTCTACAACGCGCTTGTCTCTTTCTTCGATTTTAGCCAGTTGCTCGATCCTGATCTGATTGCAATGCTGCGTCTACTTGACCCGCGTGCCACCGATATTATATTGCATCCACCATCCATACCGCCAGAGGCCTGGCTAAATTACGAGGCGGTGCTCCTCGCGGCGCACGCGCCGCTGGTGATCGGTAGAATCATCTTGCTGGCTTTCTACTGGCGCGCGCTCCTGCGCACGCGTGAGTTGTATGCCGATGCGCGCGTGGTGGTGCAGCAGGGCACAGCGAAATACCTGTGGGAACAATTGCAACTGCAGTCGGCAATACAGGGGATTCAGTCTCTCCCAGAGACGTGGTGGGAAAAACTAACGGCGTGGAACGTTCGCTGGCGAACAGCAGTAGGATTAAAATGGCGAGGAATCACGGGCTGGCTTGGCACGCATCCTGCCCGTGAGACGCGACGCAAGTGTCTAGACACACCGCATCTGATTTACGGGAGTGACTGGGCAATTGGCATAACGGCGGGCAGCACGGTCGTCCTTTTAAATTTGATCCTGGGTTCGCTCTTTTTGTCACGCTACCTGCGAGGACCCAACAGCCAGATTCCCTTTCTCATTGGCTTTCTTGTCATTTCACTTTCGTTGCTACCGACCTTGTGTCAGTTCCCCGAACGCGTGCGCGAACAAACGCGTCAAATCACACGGATCGTCCTGATCTTTACAGCAATCAAACTCGTTCCGCAATATCTTGTCGGCATCGCATTGACGATGATGATGCTCACCAACCCACAACTGATAGACCAAGTCGCCTGGATACTGGCGGGGGGAACAGGAACAGTACCGAAACCGCTAGAGATTTCTGTCGAGTTCGTCCTGGAAATATTTGTTATCCGTCCTGCTCTCCTCTTTACCTTCGGAATGCCTATTGTGCTGATCCTGTGGCTCCGACTCGATGCATACATTCGACGCCAACTCTTGCACTGGTACAGTTCTCCCTGGATGATTCATCACCCCAGCCGAATGTTCTGGGGAACGACATTGATGTTGGCAGCGATTCTGGGGTTGACCGTTTTGCCCATCTCGATGCGCTCACGATTCCTACGGCGCACGATTTATCTGACCCATTGACCATCGCTGGGATGATACTGGGAATGACAATGCTGAGCGTTGGTGCCGTCCTGTTTCACCTCGGCAACCAGCGCTACGCCAGGCGTTGTCCTCAGTGTACGTCGCGCGTGGAGGAAATCTATCGCCTAGGTAAAAGATGTCCCGTGTGTCATACCTTGTTTCACCCTCAACTCTGTCTGGCGACCTCACGTGATTCCGCCAATTTCCTTGATCGCAAGGACGAGCGAGTGGATTAAGAACGCGATCCCCCAGCGCCAGCCAGGAAGAAAAGTAAAACCATTGGAACGATGAGAACGATTTGTTCGCGAAGCGGTACGGCGTCCAGTGCCTCAAAGGTACGATACCGCAGCATCGAGATCATGAGTAACATCGGACAACCAAGCCACACCAGCCCCAGCGCAATGACGCTGACATCGCGCACAATCAGCAATAGCGTGATGCTGGTAAGCATCGCAAAAAACGTCGCCGCAAGTACCAATCCCGCCAGGACGTTGAGATTTCGAACCAGCACCAGCGGGGAATCCCATAGATCCCATTGCCATTGAAGCCACACCTGCGACGCCACATGCGTCACCACTAATGCGCCCAAACCGCGCCATGTGCTGAACACCTCGTAAGCTGTCAGGGTAAATACAATCGCGCAAAATGCTGTGATTCCCAGCCCTAACCACACGACCAGAGTGCCCCGTTGTGTGGGAGGAGTGATCCAGAAATAGAGGAGGACAAATCCAAAAGTTACGATAGCAGACACACGTCCGATGCGACGCATTCGAATTCTCCCCGTCTTTGAAAACTGATGGTATTGTAACGGCGTGTCAAATGTTCGTCAAATAGGAGTGTGTTGCAGTTTAGAGGCAGGTTGCTCGAATGTTGCTGGTGTTCCAGTCCACACTTGCCTAACTCGGACAAGCCGAAACCAAGCAGAAATTTCTCCACGGAGGGCAAAGATTTTATTTTTTCCTTCGTGGTCTTTGTGACCTTCGTGGACAAAAAACTTTGTGCAAACATTTCCTGCCAAGGTACTATCACGTACGGAAAAAAGTGATCGTGCAGGCACGGTTCGCGCGTTGCGGCACGGATCAATCAGAATATGGGTGAAAGGGGAAAACAGTGCGAAAACTAAGTTGATCTGGGGGAGTTGGAAGCGGCTTTCGACATACTTTCCCTGAGCATCGCTATTTTCTAGACCTCGAATCGGGTGCGGTTATCCTCGTCACGGACGAAACGCGTCATGAGTTGGAGGACATTTACGCCGCGTTGCCTAAAGACGCTCAGCCGTAACTACCCAGCCCGTCCCAGCAGGTTGAGCTGAGCGCGTGGCGGGGATAAAGGGCATCCCCATCAAAGCCGCCTGCAATGCAACAATCACCCGCTGTCTACTCTTGCGCGCGGTCGAAATATAACCACGAATCTGGCAGAACATCTCGGCACCTGCGACCGTTCAGAAAGCGCCAGAGACTTTCTGCTTGACCTTCACCATGCGGAGGTCACGCTCCGCTTGGTTGTTGTCGAACGGTACCTTAAAATCATACATAAACGCCAGTACCTCCCGTTTGTGTACCCTGAGCCGATCCAACAGGTTCTTCGCGGGGATTTGTTTGACCCGCCCCATACGCATCAAGCTAACACCTCCTTGTCGCACGCGAGCAGGAGTTGATACAAATTCGGTTTAGTTTTGCGCGTGTTCAGGCGCGCACCTTTCGCCAGACACGCTTGAAT
>DAOTYB010000323.1:0-16872 GCA_034435315.1 Anaerolineae bacterium
CAGGTGTCATTGCGAGAATTCCATACCGCGCGGCGGTATGCGCGTTGACAGAAACTTGTCATGTCGAACGAAGTGAGACATCTCGCTCCGCTCGATGTGACAAGTTCTGAGTAGCGTTTTTTGCGACGAAGCAATCTCCGCGTTACGATCTTCGGTGGACAACGTTGGGGATTGCTTCGCAAAAATCGCTCGCAATGACAGAGTGGGCTGAACGATTACAATGGAAGTTTGTGCCCGTTCCAAGGTATATCTGGCAAAGCATAATCCATGACAACGCTTGTTGAAGCTTTTGATCTCACCAAACAATTTAATGACTTTGTAGCGGTGGATCATCTCACCTTCACCGTTGCCGAAGGGGAAATCCTCGCGCTCTTGGGACCGAATGGAGCGGGCAAGACCACGACGGTGCGGATGCTCTCTGCGATTCTCAGACCGACGTATGGCACGGCGCGCATCGTGGGCTATGATGTGGTGCAGGCGCCGCACCAGGTACGGCACCTGATTGGGCATCTCACCGAATTTCCTGGTTTGTACTTGCGGATGTACCCGCTCGACTATTTGGATTTCTTTGGTGAGTTGCATCACCTCCCGCGCGCCACGCGCCGCGCGCGCGCCGAAGAACTGATGCGCCACTTTGATTTGTGGGACGCGCGGACGCGACGCCTGGGTGAATTCTCCAAAGGGATGCGCCAAAAAATTGCTCTCATTCGCGCGATACTGCATTCACCCCGCGTTCTCTTTCTCGATGAACCCACCTCGGCAATGGACCCTCATAGTGCCAAACAAGTGCGCGACGCGATCTCCTCCTTGCGTGGTCAAGGGCACACGATTATTCTATGCACCCACAATTTGCACGAAGCGGAAACTCTCGCCGATAAAATTGCTGTGATTCGCCATGGTCGCTTGATTGCGCTAGGCACACCCGAAGAGCTCAAGAGTCAATGGCTAGGACCACCCACCTGGCAAGTGCGCCTGACACGTCCACTACCCCAACCCTGGTTCTCTTTCGATGGAGATATTCGCGTGCTCGAGTCGGACGAGGTCTCGTTACACTATTACACGGAAACTCCAGAGACCACCAATCCCGTGTTGCTCCGTCGCCTTCACGATCTGGGTGCTCAGGTGCTCGCTTTGCAGCAGACGCCGCGCAGTTTAGAAGAGGTGTATCTCAGACTGGTGCCATAAGGCAAGAGTGCCATATGCTAAGCGATGCTCTAATCATTACACGTCGCGAGTTGCGCGACTCGATACGCGATTGGCGTATCGTCGCGCCGATAGTGATTCTTACCCTCATTTTCCCCTGGATTATGAACGCTTCGACGCAACTGGCGATTCGGTTCGTCGAGGAATATAACGCGACGATCATCCCCTTGCGGTTGGTTCCGTTCGCTGTGATGATCGTTGGCTTTTTCCCGATTTCGTTCTCGCTGGTCATCGCGCTGGAAACGTTCGTGGGCGAGAAAGAGCGCAACAGTCTCGAGCCGTTACTCGATACGCCTGTTTCCGATGCGTCGCTCTATTTTGGCAAATTGTTTGCGGCTACCTTTCCCCCCGTGTTTGCCAGTTATCTGGGTGTCACTGCATACCTCGCTGGTTTGTACTGGTCCATTCAGTACATTCCTGAATGGATGATCCTGGTGCAAATTCTTCTGGGAACGACGATGAAAGCATTTGTGATGGTCAGCGGGGCAGTGGTCATATCCAGTCATATGACGAGTGTACGCGCGGCAAATCTGCTGGCGTCGTTCATCATTATTCCAATGGCGTTTCTTTTACAAGCTGAGAGTATCTTGCTCTTTTGGGGGCATTACGATGTGATGTGGTACATCCTTGCCGCGCTCCTGGTGATGAACCTGTTGTTGATTCGCACAGGCATTCGTACCTTTAACCGTGAAGAACTGTTGGGGCGCGAATTGGATGAACTGAACCTCGGCTCGATCTGGCGAACGTTTCGCAAATATTTCTCTGGCACATCTTTTTCCCTTGGGCGCGTCTATCGCGACGATGTGCCGCGTCTCTTGCGGGAAAATCGGCTGGCGTTGCTGACCACGCTGACTGTGATGGCATTCGCTGTCTTTGTCGGCGCACTGGTCGCGCTGCGCTACCCCTTATCTGCTGACTTGATTGGCACCATCAAATTCGATCCCGACGCGCTGCGAGAGCAATCCGCGTTACAGGGTACGGTATTGCCGCGCCTGACGGTTCAAGACATCTGGGTGTACAACATCCGCACGCTGTTGATTTCCGCGCTGCTGGGGTTGTTCTCGTTCGGTGTTCTGGCCTGTCTGCCAATGCTTGTAACGATGGGGATCATCGGCTTTTTGTTTGGTCAGGCGCAATGGTTCGGCTGGCAGGGGTATGCGTTTCTGACCGCTGCGCTGTTGCCCCATGGCATCATCGAGTTGCCTGCGGTCATCATAGCAACGGCATTTGCGTTACGCGCGGGGGCGTCTATCATCGCACCGCCTCCCGGTATGAGCGTGGGAGAAAATTTGTTGCGCGCGCTGGCAGATTTTGTCAAAATCACCCTGTTCGTGGTGATGCCATTGCTGTTCATCGCTTCACTCATCGAAGTCAACATCACGCCGCAGATTTTAATCTGGTTGTTCAGCAACAGGTAATCGTCCCACGCGTCCTGTGAATGACACGCCAATCTTCGCTCTGGATTTTCCTCACCCGCCTCTGGGCATTCCTCAACTATCGCACCACGCTGGGCTTGACGTGGCTCGAATTGCAGAGCGCGAGTGGCATTGGGTTGTTGCTGGTCTGGCTCGGTTTGCACGATTGGAGCGGTTTGCCATGGGTCGCGCCGCTCGCGCTGTGTCTCCTGGTGGCTGGTTTCTACCGCGAACTGCAAGTACCTCTGGGCTGGCTGCGCGCGCTGTACGACGTGCTCTACAGACCGCTGGAGGTCAAACCGCAGCCACACCGGAAACTCTATGCGCGCGTGCTCCTTGCGTTTGCGACTCTGGGCGCGCTCGCGCTCGCCGTGCTGGATGCGCGCATCGGCGCGCTCGGCGCGCTGGCGATTCTCGCCGCGCTCGTGGTGTGGTGGGCGATTCACGATCGCGCGACGCGCGGCGGTACGCTGAAACTCGATACAGTCGCCGGGCGCGTCCCGATTCGCGCGATTCTCGATGACGGGCACATCGTGCATCACGATGGCACGCGTGCGCGCGTGGCGATCATCACCCTTGCGCGCAGCGCGTACAAGCCCGCGCTGGCATCGGTAGATGTGGCGCACACGCTCACCCGCTTTCTCGCGTCGCTCGCGCAACGTGAACCGGGTGGCGTGCCGATCAAACTCTTCTGGCTCACCGATTATCATCTGGGGCAACTCGATCTGGCGGAAGAGGGCGCGGTGGATGCGCGCTATGTGCAGGAACTGCGCGCGCTCGCTGCCGCTGGTGCGCGTCAGGCGCGGGTCATCCTCACCGGCATCGTCTATCCCAGCGAGATCGAGGGGCAGGTGCGCGAGTGGCTGGCGCGGCTCGATTTCGCGCTCGCGCCGCTGGGCGCGTTCGCCATCGAGTCGCTGGTGCGAATGTTACTCGGTGATGAGAGTTTTCTCGCCCAGATGCAAGAGGAACTCCTCAAAACCGATGGAACGCTGCCGCGGCTGGCGTATCGGGGTTACATTCCCGAACAGATGCGTTTTGGCGCGCAGGTGCAGACCAATCGCAACGTGCTGAGTGTGACGCGCATCAATACGCCGTTTCCCGAAGCTCGCGACGCGTTGATGCGCGCCTTGCAAGCGGTGGATGGTATGGTGACGATTACCCTCACACCACTCCCACGCCATACCACGACGACAGAACTGCGCGGGCGATGGCTGGCGGCGCGCGTGCCTGGCCTGGGGCGACTCTCGGAAGCGCGCCGGTTACGCGAGATGATTAGCCAACTCGAAGATCGCCGCGCGCTCGAATATCTCTTCGAGATGCAGACCTGTTTCATCACCTGGAGTCGCGACGCCAGACGCGCCCAACACAATCAGGACGTTGCTTACACGTATCTCACCGCGCTTGACCTTACACCTCTCACGCACCGCGCCCTCGATTCGCTCGGCGAGTGGTTGCCGGTACTCTCTGTGCCGCGCCCGCGCGATCGCTGGACGCGCTTTCTCGATTGGCTTGCGCTGTCGCCGCGCGCGCCCGCGCCACGTCTGCTCACGACTCAGGCTATCACCACCCTCGCGCAAGAAGAAGGTAGCGATCTGTTCCTTGCCGACGCGCGCGATCGCATCTTGCTGGGGCGGAGTGTGGACACTGGCAAGGAAGGGTTACGCTATGTGGACTTTCGTTCGGACACGGGACCGGTGTTGCTCGTCAGTGATCAGGGCGGCGGCAAAACCTCTTCGCTCATCGTGTGGTTCATTTTGCGGTTGTCTTTGTTGCGTTACAAAATCGTCGCGCTGAATTTGAAATATTCGACGCGGATGCAAGTTGCCATCGAAAAAATCGGTGGCATGGTTCTGCATCCCCACGACAATGTGGCGGCGTTCGAACAACAGACGCGCGCCGCGCTGTTCACACATCGCGCGGTGTTGTATCAGCCGGTCAAAGGGACGCGACCGTTTGCGATTGCCGATGATCCCTGCTTGCGCGCGTTCGTCAAAATTTTCTATGAAGAATGGTTGCCGCGTCGCGATACGCCAGCGGCACTTGTCATTGACGAGATTCACCGTTTGATGCCCAAGGACGCGCCGCTTTCTGCCAGCGCGGCGGAGACCGCGACATTGATTGCCGAGGCGTTCAAGGATTGGGCAGAGCGCAAACTGGTCATCGCGGCGGCAACTCAAACCCTGCGCGATTTGATCGGTAGTAATCTGGGCGTGGCATTGCAAAAATTTCGCACCGTTGCGTATTTTCAAGTAGGACCCGAAGACCGCGCCTTGCTCGAAGAAAAAGGCTATGCCCCCGCCCTCATCGCCGAAATCATTGGCGCACGGCGACGCCCGCGCGGGTTCTGCCTCCTGGTGATGCCCGACGGTTTTTACACGACGCTCAAAATTCTAGTGACGCCCGAAGAACGAGAAATCATCCAGCGACTCGATGTGGAGGAAACAGCGGATGCAACGCCGCAGTTGATTCTGGAAGACGAAGGACGGATGACGAAGGACGAAGGATGAAGGACGAACGGCGAACGACGAAGGATGCTGTCGCGGTGATGGCGCTGGTGATGCTGGGCGCGCTCGCGTGCGTGCTGCTGGGTTCGTTGTTCAGTGAGATCACGCCGCCGACACTGGGCGCGTTTGTTGCGCGCGCGACAGCCACGCCGCTCTCTACTCCACCACCCACCGCGACACACATTCAAGTCACCGCCACGCGCGCGCCGGCTGAAACACCGACAGCAACTCTGATGCCGCGCGTGTATCTGTTACCGTTGCGCCGCGTCTTTTCGATTGGGCAAGCTCAGCCGCAAAGCGATGCGCCGTTCTTACTGTACGAAACCGGCAACGATGTGTTCCAGATGATCGCGCAGCAAGGTACCTGGGTGCGTCTGCAAACACTCGACGGGCGGATCAATTTCTGGACGGCGCGCGAAAACGTTTCGACGATTCCGCCCGTTCCCGCCGAGTATGATTACAGTGTACGCGACAAGACCGCGCGTCTGGTCGCGTCGAGTTTCGCGTGCCTGCAGACCGAAATGCCCGCGCCGGTGTTCAGCGTGTGTCAGCCATACATCGGCACGACCACCGCGCGCGTGCTTGCCAAAATTAGCGCAGGGCATATCGTTTTCTATCAGGTCGAGATCAACAGCAAAACGTACTTTGTTCCACCAGAGGGTATCGTCGCGCTCTTTTAGGGTATACACGGCACGGGTGCAAACTTTCATTGGAATTACTCAGCCGTGCCGTCTATGGCGTCAAGCCTCACCCCCTTCTCCCCGCCACGCGGGAAGAGCAGGGGGAGATGGGAGGGGTGTGGGCGGGCGGCTTTGCCGTCCGCCCACACTCCTATTCCCTTGTTTCCCCCTCCCCACGCCGCAGAGCGGCGTGGGGAGGGGGCGAGGGGGTGGGGCTTTTCGCGATTGATGCTATGGCTGAGTAAAATTACTTTTTGTTTTTATTGGCGATACAATCCCTGCTCTGCAATGTAGCGTGCTACCGCTTCGGGGACGAGATGCGCGATGGGTTGCCCCGCGCGCACGCGCGCCTGGACATCACTCGCCGCAATGTCCACCAGCGGCGCCGCGAGAAACACCACGCGCGCCCGCACACCGGGGATTTTTCGCTCTAACTCGTCCAGATTTGGCGTAAAGCCAGGGCGCGGAAACACCGCCAGTTTACACAACCGAATCAACTGCTCGGGCGCGCGCCACGTTAAAAGATTGACTAGCGAATCCATCCCCATAATGAAAAACCACTCGACCGCTTCACCGTACTGCGCGCGCAAAATGCGTAGCGTATCCACCGTGTAGGTGGGTCCCGCGCGATCCACATCCACGCGCGAGAGCACAAAGTGCGGATACGGTGCAATCGCCAGACGCACCATTTCGAGGCGATGCTCAATCGGCGTGTGATTGGTGACGTTCTTGTGCGGCGGATGATGTGTCGGAGCAAAGAGAACGCGCGCCAGACTCAACTGTGTCAGCGCGGTGTGTGCTATCTGTAAATGCCCATTGTGCGGTGGATCGAACGTGCCCCCCAACACTCCCAGTTTCAGGTTTTCGGTTTCAGGTTTCAATTTCGTCTTTTCTCCTTATTCCCTCCATGAACCCACAGAAACCAGGTTTTTAAGCAAAAAACCTGGTTTCTGTTATTCCCTCCATTCCAACTCGGTTTCACCGATGCGCACCAGATCACCTTCGCGCACTCCTGCGGCCTGGAGTGCGTCATTGACCCCCATTGCTTGCAGAACGCGATGCAAGCGCAACACGGCTTCGTCTTGTGCCCAGTTTGTCATCGCGACCACGCGTTCCACTTTTTTGCCGCGCACGCGCCACGCGCGCCCCTCGCGCGTAATCGCAAACGCGTTCTCATCCTCCACAGGACGAATGACCGGTAACTCTTCTGGAGTAGCACTCGGCACAGGAGAACGCTCCAGACACTTGACGACCGCGCGCAAGAGCGCGCGCATACCTTCGCCGGTGGCTGCCGAAATCGGATACGCTTCGATGTGGCGCCTGGCAAACTCGTTCTGTAGCGTTTGCCAGCGCGCGCGCGCCTCCGCCAAGTCCATTTTGTTGAACCCGACGACCTGAGGTTTTTCGGCAAGGCGCGCGCTGTACTGCGCCAACTCACGATTGATGGTCTCGAAGGCGAGGAGCGGATCGTCGAGTGAGCCATCGAGGAGATGAATCAACACGCGCGTTCGTTCGATGTGGCGCAAGAATTTGTCGCCCAAGCCCGCGCCCGCGTGCGCGCCTTCGATCAAGCCGGGAATATCGGCGAGCACCACCTCGCGCTCATCCACCAGCGCGACACCCAGATTCGGCGCGAGCGTCGTGAACGGATAATCGGCGATTTTGGGACGCGCCGCTGTGACAGAGGCAAGCAACGTGGATTTGCCGGCATTGGGCAAACCGATGATGCCCACATCGGCGATGAGTTTGAGTTCGAGCAAGAGTGTACGGGTTTCGCCGGGTTCGCCTTTCTCTGCCCAGCGCGGTGCCTGATGCGTCGAACTCGCGAACGCCGAGTTGCCGCGTCCACCGCGCCCACCGCGCGCGACAATCACGCGGTCGCCAATGTTCACCAAATCGGCGAGCAGTTCGCCGGTCTCGGCATCGCGCACGAGCGTACCGCGCGGCACAGGAATCACCACATCCGCGCCGTTTTTGCCATGCTTGTTGCTTCCCTGACCATTTCCGCCGCGTTCGGCTTTCCAGTGGGGATGTTTGCGCAAATTCAACAGCGTATTGAGGTGAGGACTTGCCATCAGAATCACGTCACCACCTTTGCCGCCGTGTCCGCCGTTTGGTCCACCGTGGGGCACGTACTTTTCGCGGCGAAAACTCACGCACCCATCGCCACCTTTGCCGGCTTGTACAAAAATTTTCGCTTCGTCAAAAAACAGAGACTCGTCTTGCATAGTGGAGAGGATAATCCAAAGTGGGGAATTCGTCAAAATCAATGAGCCAAAGTGCCAATGTGCCAATGAGCCAAAGTGCCAATGAGCCAAAGTGCCAATGAGCCAATGAGCCAAAAGGCATCACCGAATCACCCAATCACTGAATTACCCAATCACCAAATTGTCCAATCTCTTCATTTGTGTTATGATATATTCGCGGCGGTCGGCGGTTGTTCGTCGGTGGTTGTATCTTCAAAGAGGAGGCACTATGTCATCTCGAATTCTGGTTACTCCCCCCGGACCCAAAGCGCGCGCGATTCTGGAACGCGACGCGCGCGTGCTCTCGCCTTCGTATGCGCGCGACTATGGGTTTGTGATGGAGCGCGGTCAAGGCGCCGAGGTGTGGGATGTGGATGGCAATCGCTACATTGATTTCGCGGCTGGAATTGCGGTGAATGCCACCGGGCATTGCCATCCCGAAATCGTTCGCGTCATTCAAGAGCAAGCCACGCGCTTTATTCACATTTCGTCGGATTACTATCACGAATTGATGGTGCGCGTGGCGGAACGCATTGACGAAATCGCTCCGATGCAAGAGGACGTGGTAGTGTTCCTTGCCAACTCGGGCACCGAATCGGTCGAAGCGGCGATTAAACTCGCGCGCTATGCGACGGGACGCCGGCAGTTCATCGGTTTTCTCGGCGCGTTTCACGGACGCTCGATGGGGTCGCTGTCGTTCACCGCGAGCAAAGCGCGGCAACAGGAACGCTTTTTTCCCACGATGCCCGGTGTGTGGCATGTGCCGTTCCCCGATCCGTATCACCCGGTCTTTCCCACGCTGCTCAATGGCGACGAAGGTGACGCGGTGGTGAACTATATCGAGCAAGAATTGTTTGCCGAAGCCCTGCCGCCGGATGAAGTGGCGGCGATTCTGGTCGAACCGATTCAGGGCGAGGGTGGCTACATCGTACCCCCACCCAACTTTTTCCCGCGTCTGCGCGCGCTGTGTGACAAGTATGGCATTTTGCTCATCGTGGATGAAGTACAAGCCGGGATGGGACGCACCGGCAAGTGGTGGGCGATTCAACACTGGAACGTCGAACCGGACATTGTTTGTATTGCCAAAGGCATTGCCAGCGGTGTGCCGATGGGCGCGATGGCCGCGCGCAAGTCTATCGGCGCGCAGTGGAAACCCGGCGCACACGGGAATACCTACGGCGGCAATCCTCTGGCTGCCGCCGCCGCACTCAAGACGATAGAACTGATCGAAAATGGAATGATGCAGCACGCGGCAGAGATGGGCGTGTGGATGCTGGACGCGCTCGCCGAGATTCAAGCGAGTCATCCGAGTATCGGGCATGTGCGCGGCAAAGGGTTGATGATCGGCGTCGAGTTCGTCAAGGATCGCGCGACCAAAGAGCCGGCAAAAGAGATGCGCGATTGGATCGTGCATCGGTGCTTTGAACGCGGCTTGCTGACGCTGGGCTGCGGGCGCAGCGTGATTCGCTTTATGCCGCCCTTGATGATTCCGCGTCACCTCATCGCAGAGGGCTTGGAGATTTTCGAAAGCGTGGTCAGCGACGCGGAAAAGCAATTCTTGTGAGGCAATGAATTCGATTACGATTTTGGGTGTCCGCATTGACAATGTCACCGATGCAGACGCGCTGGCGCGCGTGGACGAGTTTTTGCGCGCGGGGGGCTGGCATCAAATCGCCACTGTCAATCCCGAGTTCGTCGTCATCGCGCAAACGCACGACGAGTTTCGCCGGGTGCTGAACGCCTGCGCGCTGAACGTTCCCGATGGGGTGGGCTTGTTGTGGGCAGCACGGCGGATGGGCACGCCACTGCGTGAACGCGTCGCCGGGCAAGACCTGGTGGATCGCATCAGCGCGCTCGCCGCGACGCGTGGGGACACAGTTTTCCTTCTGGGCGCGCGTGAAGGCATCGCCGAGCGCGCCGCGGCGGAACTCCAGCGACGATACGCGGGATTGGAGATTGGAGGTTGTTATGCCGGGTCGCCCGCGCGCGAAGAGGAAACGGACATTGTCGCGCGCATCAACGCCTCGGGCGCGCGGATTTTGTTTGTGGCGTACGGACCACCCAAACAAGAGTTGTGGCTGGCGCGCGTCGCGCCGCGCCTGAAACACGTGGCGGTGGCGCTGGGCGTGGGCGGCACCTTCGACACACTCGCGGGCATTGTGCCGCGCGCGCCGCAGTGGATGCGCGATGCCGGTTTCGAGTGGACGTATCGTCTGTTGCGCGAACCACGTCGCTGGCGGCGGCAGTTGCGCATTCCGTACTTTATGTGGCTGGTCATCACAGCGGCAAATAAAAAAAGAGTCGGCTAGTCGCAAAGACTATCCGACTCTTTACCGGTGGGCTACTCGGCAACAAACTTGTATCCCTTGCCGCGTTCAGTCAGTAGATAACAGGGTTTGCTGGGATTTTCCTCCACTTTTTCGCGCAACCAGCGAATATGCACATCAATCGTGCGCGTGTCTCCCATATAGTCTGTTTCCCACACTTGACGCATCAAGGTTTTGCGCGTTACCACTTGCCCCTTTTGTTCCATCAATGTTTTCAACAGGAGAAATTCTTTTGGCGTCAAAGAAAACGTTTTATTGCCGCGCGTGAGTTTGCGTTTTTCAAGGTCCAGTGAAAACTTGCCCAGCGTGAGCACGCGTGGGGGACGTTTTTCGAGCACGGCTTTGACGCGCGCCGCCAGACGTTTTGCCACCATCGGTTTAGGAACAATCTCCGTGCCAGCAAGCGTGCCATCTACTCTGGCGTTCGGTGCGGTGATCAAGATGAGCGGAGTGCCAGTGTTCTTTAATTTGCGACAGAGGTTTTTGCAATTCAAGCGTGGTGAGGTCACATCTACCACGATGGCATCGGGATGATGTGCCTGTACGTGTTTCAACGCTTGACGACCGCTGTGTGCCGCGAGAACGGTGTACTCTTTTTTAAAGCACCTGGCATACACATCAGTTTCACTCTTGTCATTTGCCACAAGCAAAACAGTCAACGGCATCGGAACGACTCCAGAGTATCTCGCTCTTGAAGTGTTAGAATGAAAACAAAGGGAAGGCTGAACCAATTGGATGAGCGTTTTCATTATACACAATTCCTTTAAAGTTGCAATAATCAAATTGATACGCGTCAATAGTTTTTGACACGCTATCCCATTGCGCGTATACTTGAAACGCTCCGCTAACATCGAGGTTGAATGATGCAAGCCCTTAAAAGACTGGTGATTGTCTTTGCTGTTGTCGTCCTCCTCGTCTGGATGACGCTCTCCGCTCTCCGCGCCAGTACACCGATGGGCACGAGTCCTCTGGATGCTTTGATGGTGCCCGGTGATTGGATCACCATCGCGCCGAACGCGTCGCTGTGGTTTTATTTTGACTATGCTGCCGAAACGACCAGCGTCGGTTTCGGTGTGCGTCGAACAGTGGTGCGCGCGCCGGTGCATGTCGCGCTCGATGCAAATCGTTCCAGTGCGATCCAGTTTGCCATCTATACTCCTGCACTGGTGCAGGAATGGTTACGTGATCCCACCACACCACCGGTCGGACGTGGTACGCCATTGCGCGATTCCGCCGGTGAGACGGTGCATGATCTGTTCTGGTCGGGTGCGTTTAACACCGGGGGACGCTATTTCATTAACGTGACCAATGCGGCGTCGGTGGCGGTGCCTGTGCGTTTGACCGTGCGCGGTGATTCGGTGACGTTGTACCCTACACCGACACCCACGCCCACTCCCACCTTGCCGATTCCAGTCACGCGCGTGCCAACCGCGACCATTCCCGGCAAGATCGTCTTTCAACAAGCAACCGGTGGTATCATCTACACGGTGAATGGGGATGGTTCGAATCTCACGCCGATTACCACCGGCATTGATCCCGCCTGGTCGCCTGATGGCAAACAGATTGCGTTCGCGCGCTGGGATTCCGCGTATCCCGGCTTGTACGTGGTGAATGCCGACGGATCGAACGAGCGGTTGATTTATGGCGCCCAGCATCTTCGTTCGCCGCGCTGGAGTCCGGATGGTCGGCTGATGGCGTTTACGCAACGGAAAACCGGCACGAGCGGTCAGGAACTCTGGAAATTGGGCGTTGTTGAACTGCCCCACGTCAAACCCGGCACGGATGAAGGGGTCCCCGCCAGACTCACCGAACCCCAGTGTGCGCGCCTGTGCTATGTGCCCAGTTGGAATCGCGATAGCGAGACGCTCGCCTTTGTTGTGCCGGGGTCAGGAATTATGGCGACCAGTGTGCTGGGTGGTCCTGCCTGGTCCATCCTCGCGCCCTCCGGCTCGTACTGGGACACGCGCGAAAACATCCCGCGTCCGATTCTCCATCTGCCTCCGATTCAAACCGCGCAATGGAGTCCTGATGGCACTCGGGTCGTCTATGCCCAACGCGTGCACGATCGGTGGGAGTTGGGTGTGGTCAATGCCGACGGAACGAACGTGCGCAGCCTGACCCAGCCCGATCCCATCCTGTACGCGTTTTTCCGTGTCATCGTCAACAACGTGTCGCCGGTCTGGTCGCCTGATAGCCAGCAGATTTTGTTCCTGTCCGATCGGAATGGCCGATGGGAATTTTTTGTCATCAATGCGGACGGTTCCAACCCGCGTCAAGTGTTGAAGAATGTGACCGATTTGATCCCATTACGGTTCAACTTTGAGGACGAGCGGATGATGGATTGGACGCGCTAGAAACGACTTGCTATGCCGGCAGGCAAGATGATACGACTCTGTAAACTTTCAGGGGCGCAAGTGTTTTGCGCCCTTCGTTTTGTCTGGCTCGGTTGCATCTCTTTCGCGCTGCTGCTGACGGCGTGCGGCGCGCCCGCACCTGTACCGAGCGTACCCCCAGCGCCGCTGCGCGTGTTTCCAACTCCGATTCCTACACCCGCCGCCCGCGTGTTACGCATCGGTCTGACGCGGTATCCCGATGTGCTCGATCCACAGCGCGCGCCGCTGGGCAGCGAGGCACACGTGCTGCGTCTGCTGTACGAAGGACTGACGATACTCGACGCGCGCGGCAATGTGCTTGGTGGTGCCGCGGAACGCTGGACGCTCTCTGCCGATGGTTTGCAGATGACGTTTTACCTGCGCGCCGATTTGCAGCGTAGCGATGGAACGCCCGTCACCGCGCGCGAGATTGTGTCCGCGCTCCAGCGCGCGCTCGATCCGCGCCTTGAACCGCGCACCAATCCGCTGTTGCTCTACGACATCAAAGGCGCGGCACAAGTGGACCAACTCAATCCCCTCGCGCGACCCGAGGAGGTGAGCAAGGTCCTGAACAATCTCGGCGTGCGCGCGGTGGATGACCGTACGCTCGTCGTCACCTTTCAGAAACCGATTGGCTATTGGCACTATGTCGCTGCAACGATGGCGTTGTTCCCCGCTGACTCGACATCTATCGCGCGCGATCCCGATTACTGGTGGGCGCGTCCCGAAGGGCACAAGGGTACCGGCGCGTTTCGCCTCCATTCGATTGTCCTCCACCAGCGCATCGTCCTTGTACCGAATGCCAACTATTGGCGCGGCCAACCGAAATTGGATCGGCTGGAATTGGTGTATTTTCCCGGCGGCGCTGGCTTGCTCGAAGCGTATCGGCGCGGTGAGATTGACGTTGCCAGTGGTCTTTCGGCAAACGATGTGCACGCGCTCGACGCGACGCTGCAGAGTGAACTTGTGCGCCCGCCAACGCCGCTTGTGTATGCACTCGTGTTCCAGCGCGCGCAGAAACCCTTTGATAACAAGAACGTGCGACTGGCGTTCGCTCAAGCCTTTGATCGCGAGGGCTGGGTGCGGGAGGTGTTTCAAGGGATGGGCACAGCGTACACGCGCTGGATTCCGCCCGGCATCCCCGGCGCACAACCCGCTGTGCCCGGCGTGCCGGCGTTCGATCCGCACGCGGCGGTGCGTACGCTCGTCAACAGCGGCTATGCCGCCAGAGACAGCACCGCAGAAAATCCCAGAGTGGACTGTGCGAAACTGGGTGAAATCAAATTGACCTATCTCGATTCGCCGGTGCATCAGACGCAGTACCAGTTTCTCGCGGCGAATTTCACGCGCGTTTTCGGGTGTCCCATCACGCTCGAGCCGGTCACTCAAGTCACGACCAAAATCAGAACGCCCCTCGCGGTGCACGCGTATCGGCACGCTTATCCGCATCCGCGCGACTGGCTGGCACTGTGGACATGCACCAGCGCGTTTGCTACCTCGTTCGGTTATTGCAACAAGGAATTCGACGCGCTCCTGGCGCGCGCAGATCAGGAACGCGACGAGTCCAGAGCACTGGCGTTGTATCAACAAGCGGAGACACGGTTGCTACAGGATGTGCCCGCCGTGTTTACCCACTATGGTGAAATGGTATCGCTCATCAAACCGTACGTGCGCGGTGTCAGAGAGCACGCGAGCGCACTGGATACCGAATGGGCAGGGGAATGGGGTGCGGTATGGTTGTACGACGTGGACTTGACGCGCGTGCCACCGAGTTATCCGAGACAATGAAGAACCGAACTCTACCACGTGTTTGGCGTTGGCTTGTTCGCGCGCTCCAGATCATCGCGCTCGGCGCGCTTACCCACGCGCTTGCCGCTCCGCCGCCGATTCTGGTGACGCTGGGACCGCAACGCGTCGTTCACACGACCAATCCCAAGATTGGCGTGCATACGCGTCTTACCGACGAAGTGGAAGAGTGGAAAATCAAAAAGAATTTCGAGATGGTACGCGAGATGGGGGCGTCGTGGGTGGTCGAGTATTTTCCCTGGGAGTATAGCGAACCCGAAGAAGGCAGTTTCGACTGGCGGCATGCGGACCTGGTGGTCAATCACGCGCGGCGGCAAGGGTTGACGGTGATTGCGCGGATTGGTTTTGTGCCACGCTGGGCGCGCCCCAGAGATTCGGTCACGGGTTACCTCGATGAGGCGCGTTATCCCTCGCTGGCACGTTTTGTCGTGGCGTTTGTGCAGCATTTTGGGGGACGCGTTCAGCACATCATCATTTGGAACGAGCCGAACCTGAATTTCGAATGGGGCTATCGAGGCGTGGATCCAGCGGGCTATGCGCGGATGTTACAAGCCGTGTATCCGCGTGTCAAAGAAGTAGAGCCATCGGTGCAAATTCTCGCGGGCGCGCTCGCGCCCACGCTGGCGCCACCCGGTTCAGTGGATGCGATGAACGATCTGGATTATTTGCAAGCAATGTACGACGCCGGGGCGCGCGAGTATTTCGACGCGCTCGCGGTGCATGCGTACGGATGGACCTCGCCGGCGGACGAGCCTCCTTCACCACGGCGGGTGAATTTTCGGCGCACCGAACTGTTGCGCGAGATTATGGTGAAGAATGGCGACGCGCACAAGCGCGTCTTTATCACCGAAGGTGGCTGGAACGATCATCCGCGCTGGACCAAAGCCGTGCATCCCGCCGAACGCATCACCTACACCTTGCGCGCGTACGACCTGTGTAAAAGTTGGGAGTGGGTCGAAGCGTGCGCGTTGTGGGCATTCCGCTATCCGTTTCCCGCGCAATCGTACCTGGACTATTTCACTTTTGTCACACCCGAATTCGATCCCAAACCGATTTACTATGAAGTTCAAAAATACGCCACGCGTTAACAAACAGCGCGCGCTCAGTCGCTGGCGTATGGGGACACTGCCGCTTGTGATCGTTGTGCTGGGCGCGTGCGCGTGGCTTGCGTTCGCGCTGTGGTTTCCCAGGCCACCGCCCAAGCCCGATGCCACCTGGTTACGCATCATCGAGACCGGTGTTTTTCGCGTGGGAATAGATCCCTCCTTCCCGCCGTTTGAATCGGACGATGCGCAGGGGAATTTGTACGGACTCGACATCGCGCTGGCGAACGAACTGGTGCGCGTGTGGTCACTGAACAGTGAGACGCCGATTCGCGTCGAGTATGTGTACACCGGCTTTGATGGTCTGTATGATGCACTCAAGACGCGGCAATTCGATGCGATTATCTCCGCGCTGCCGTACGATCCCAAAAAGACGGAGGATGTGCTCTTTTCACATTCGTACTTTAACGCGGGACCGCACATCATCGTCCGCGCGGAGAACACGACGGTCAAGACGTATTACGATTTGATGAGCAAGGCAATCGGTGTAGAGTTGGGTTCAACGGGCGATACGTTCGCGCGGCGGTGGCAACGTCGCCTGAAATTCGATTTGCGCACCTACCCTACCCCTGCCGATGCGCTGCACGCGTTACGACGGGGTGAGGTGGAAGCCGTCTTTACCGATTTGATTTCGTTCAACGATTTTGCGCGTCGCGAGGGAGGTGTCCAACCGGTGGGCGACGCGCTGATCAACGAGTTTCTCGTGATTGCTGTGCGCAAAGATGCACCGACGTTGCTGGGACACATCAACGCGGTGATTGAGGCGATGAAACGGGATGGACGATTGGAACAGTTGTATGCCGAGTGGTTGCAGTAGTAAAGAGGTGCACTTTTTCGGTAATTACTCAGCCATGCTATCAATCGCGCGCGAAAAGCCCCACCCCCTAGCCCCCTCCCCGTTGGGGCGAAAAATTTTTCGCCCCAACGGGGAGGGGGAATCAAAGGACAGGGTGTGGGCGGGCGGCTTCGCCGCCCGCCACCACCCCGTCATCCCCCTTCTCTCCCCGCGTCGCGGGGAGAGAAGGGGGCAGGGGGATGAGAGGGGATTGCTCAAGAGCACGGCAGCGAAATGTATGCCTCAAGCGGATTTACCCCCAAAGAGACCATTGCATAATTCATACTGAGACAAAATGTGCCAGTACACGAGTCGGTGAGAGCATCCACTCGTCGCGCTGAGACAGATGCGCGACTTGTGCAACCAGCAATATCGCGA
>DAOTYB010000324.1:0-5070 GCA_034435315.1 Anaerolineae bacterium
GGAACGCCAAGGGCAGTTTTACACTTGAATTATACAACGAATTGCGGGATTGGTCAATAGGTTTGGTGATGTGTTTTTTTTTGAGGGGCTTGACAAATTTGAAAAATTGAGTATATTGTGCACGCTAGCACTCTGGCAAAATGAGTGCTAATGACACTCAAATTCCAGCAAGGAGGTTTCTGTTATGGCTGATCAACTCAAAATGCGCCCACTTGCGGATCGAGTGATTGTCGAGCCACTCGAAGGGGAAGAAAAGACGGCCAGCGGCATCTTGCTTCCCGAAACCGCAAAGGAAAAACCGCAAGAAGGTATCATTGTCGCGATTGGTCCAGGACGTTGGGACGAGGAAGGTAAGAAACGCGTCGAGATGGAAGTGAAACTCGGCGATAAGGTCGTGTTCGCCAAGTACTCGGGCACCGAAATCAAGGTGAACGACAAAAAGTATTTGATCTTGAGTGAGAAAGACATCCTCGCGGTTGTCGAAAAGTAATTTTGTTGCACGGACCATTCCATTCAGGAGGAAATAGATTATGCCAGCCAAACAACTAGCGTTTTCCGAAGAAGCACGCAGACACTTGAAAATCGGCGTGGATACGATGGCGAATGCAGTCAAGACCACGCTGGGTCCCAAAGGGCGTAACGTCGCACTCGATAAAAAGTTCGGCGCGCCGACCATCACGCACGATGGGGTGACCGTTGCCAAAGAAATCGAATTAAAAGATCCCTACGAAAATATGGGCGCGCAATTGTTGAAAGAAGCCGCCACCAAGACGAACGATGTCGCGGGCGACGGCACGACCACCGCCACCCTGCTCGCACAGATCATTGTCAATGAAGGTCTGAAGAACGTCGCCGCGGGCGCCAATCCCATGCTGTTGAAGCGCGGCATCGAAAAAGGAACGGCGGTCATTGTCGAAGAAATCAAACGGATGTCCACGCCGGTCAAGGGCAAAGCAGAAATCGCCAATGTGGCCGCCATCTCGGCAGCGGATCCCGAAATCGGCAACCTGCTCGCCGATGTGATGGACAAGGTCGGTAAAGATGGCGTCATCACCGTCGAGGAATCCAAGACCGGTCTCGCGTTCGAAACCGAATACGTGGACGGAATGCAAATTGATCGCGGCTACATCTCGCCATACTTTGTCACCAATCCCGAACGGATGGAAGCCGTCCTCGTCAATCCGTACATTTTGATTACCGATCGCAAAATTTCCGCGCATACCGATATTGTGCCCATCCTCGAAAAGTTGGTGCAGATGGGCAAGCGCGATCTTGTGATTGTGGCCGAGGACGTGGAAGGCGAAGCCCTGGCGACACTCGTGTTGAACAAACTGCGCGGCTTGCTGAATGTGCTCGCGGTCAAAGCCCCCGGCTTTGGTGATCGCCGCAAGGAAATGTTGCGCGATATGGCCATCCTCACCGGCGGTAACGTCATCACCGAAGAGATGGGGCGCAAGTTAGAGACGGCGCAAATCAGCGATCTGGGACAATGCGATAAAGTGATCGCCACAAAGGACGATACGACCTTTGTGGGTGGGCACGGTTCGGAAAAGGAAATCAAGGGGCGCATCAACGAAATCAAGGCGCAAATCGAAAAGACCACCTCCGACTATGATCGCGAGAAACTGCAAGAGCGTCTGGCGAAACTCGCCGGAGGCGTGGCAGTGATTCGTGTGGGCGCCGCCACCGAAACCGAGTTGAAAGAGAAAAAGCATCGGGTCGAAGACGCGTTGAGCGCCACGCGCGCCGCGGTCGAAGAGGGGATTGTGCCCGGCGGTGGCGTCGCGCTCTTGAACGCGATTCCCGCACTCGACAGAGTGCAAGCCGAAGGGGATATTGCTACGGGTGTGCATATTCTCAAACGCGCGCTGGAAGAGCCAATGCGTCAACTGGCGGAGAACGCCGGCTACGATGGCGCGGTGGTCGTCCAGGAAGTGCGCCGTCAGCAGAAGGAAAAGAACAATCCGAACATCGGCTTTGATGTGCTGGCGGAAGAGTATGTGGATCTGGTCGAGCGCGGTATCATTGACCCTGCCAAGGTGACGCGCAGCGGTCTGGAAAATGCCGCTTCGATTGCCGCGATGATTCTCACGACCGAAGCGTTAATCACCGAAATTCCCGAAAAAGAAAAACCGGCTGCACCACCGATGCCCGAATACTAGACCTGACAGAAACCGTACAACAACATCCCGCTCGTTACTATCGAGCGGGATGTTTTATTTCACTTGCCAGATCATCACGCCGTCCTGTGCGTACATCAGGACATAGCGCGTGGGGTCGGCAAAATCGCTCGCGTGCCATATCCCCTGGCGCTGTCCAAGATAAACGTGGGTGAAAGGTGACGCTGGGTCAGTCACGATGGCGCGCCGGGTAAAGTAGGGAATCCACGCGCCGCCATCAGTGGGGACAAAGGTGTGCGGATACCACTCGAACGTGTTGACGAGGAAACGCGCGTCGGGCGGGGTGTGGGTGACGATCCACTGCATCGCGCGCGCATCGGCGCGCGTGAACAAAATGGTAATGGGATTGAAAATGGTGAGCATCTCGCGAGCGCCGAGCAGCGCGATGACGATGCCCACGAGACTCACCAGCCAGCGTGCCTTACTGAACGCCCAGTGTGCCAGATTGCCCATCAATAGCGCGGCGGGGAAGAATCCCATCAAGAGGACAAAGGGTATTTCGACAAGTGGCACACCGATAGCAGTGAACAGCATCGCACCCACTGTCAGCGTCCCAAACCACGCGACGATGGCGCAGAGGGACGCGTTGCGCTGGAGGATGGCAAGCCCCAAGCCGCCCATTGCCAGGCACCACGCCATCACGCCATAGTGCGAGGTCAAAATCCTGAATGCGGTTGTCAACTCAATGCCCGACCAGAACGTTAGCGCGGCAAGGACATTGTGTGTACCATTCGGCTGGCTGAGCCAGCGCGCGCTCCCGACGATTCCGAGGACTAGCAGCGGCAGCGCGAGCGCCATCAAGCGGCGCGCCGGTATCCCGCGCCAGATGCTGTACAGCATCACGAAGAGGACGTAGAACGCGAGCAAACGCAGATGCGCGCTGGCGAGACCCGCGAGTGTGACCAGAGCGATGAACAACGCGCGCGCATCGTCACGCGGCGCGTCGAGCCAGTCCAGCGCGGCAATCAAGGCAATCGGAAGGATGGCGATGCCGAGCAAAAGAGGATAGCGTCCCCACGTCAAAAAGTACATCGGCGTGGGAGTCAGAAACCAAACGCCCAGGGCACTCGCGAATCCCACCACGCGGCTCTGTGTCCAGCGCGCGCCAAACGCAAAGAACGACAGACCGATTTGAACAACGATGAACTGCCCCGCGAGAATCATCGCGGCGGGGATGGCAGTATCCGCGAGTTGCACCAGCCACACAACGAGATGGTGAAAGCCAAAGTGATAAACTTGCGCCGGTGGCGCGTGCCCGTGTGTGAGAATGTGGTGAATGTCTGCCGCGTGGCGGTACGAATCCACCCACAACGGCGCGGGTAAATCGGCAAATTGGAGGATGCCCACTGTCAGCGCGAGGAGCGCGAACAAAGCCAGCACAAGCGTTGGCGCAAACTCCTGACGGGGCAGGTGAATCCGTCTCTGGTACGATACGAGTGCAAGGAGACTCGGCACTGCAAGCCATACGCCGTTGAACGCGCCGACCAGCGCGGCGGCGGAGAGGCTCGCCAGTCCCACGCCACTGGCGTAGGCACACGTGTCGGCAAAGGTGCGATACCCGGGCATCGTCACGGCGAATCGAGTAAGAGAGTCACGGGACCATCGTTGAGGATATGGACAAGCATATGTGCTTGAAACTTGCCGGTTTCCACGTGCAGTCCTTGCTCGCGCAGCAGCGTGATAAAGCGTTCAATCAATGGTTCAGCGACTTCGGGGCGTGCCGCAGCGATGAAATCGGGACGCCGACCGCGACGCGCGTCACCGTAGAGCGTGAACTGCGAGACGACCAGCGCGCTCGCGCCAACATCGAGCGCGGAGAGATTGAACTTGCTGGTGGCATCTTCAAAGATTCTCAGGTGAGCGATTTTTTGTGCCAGCCAGCGGGCATCGTTTTCTGTATCGTTATGCGTGACGCCGATAAAAACGACCAGCCCCTTGCCAATCTCGCCAATCGTTTGATTATCTACGGTGACGGCGGCGTGGCTCACACGCTGAACGAGTGCGCGCATCGAGACCCCCATTGCATTTATTTGAAATTTCTGGTATGATAGTGACAGTCAAGGGAGGCGTATGTATAAACTACTGATGACTTGTGATATTCGACCAGGGCGCGAATCAGAGTATTTCGAGTTTGCAGTGCAGGAATTTGTGCCACGCCTGACGCGCCTGGGCATTCAAGCCAGCGAGGCGTGGTACACTGTCTATGGCAACGCGCCCCAACTGTTGACCGGTGGCATCGCCGCGGATCGCGCCACGCTCGAACGCGCGGTGGAGAGCGACGAGTGGAAGAGTCTGGTCGAAAAATTGTCCAACTATGTCACGAATTTCAAATACAAGATTGTTCCACATACCGGACATTTTCAGTTGTGAGCGCGCTCGCGTGGGCGTTCCCTTCCCAAACAGACCTGTCAGGTTCGCGTAACCTGACAGGTCTGTTTGTTTCAGGTAGAGGTTGTGGTAGTGGAGGCAGCGGACGTTTCCGTCTGAGCGGGGCTGTCACTTTTGGACTCGGTCGTGTTTTCGGTAGCACCTGCGGTGGACTGGCGACTTTCGGTGATGTACCAACCCGACCCTTTGAAGATGATGCCAACGGGATGCAAGACTTTGTGCACACGTCCAGCGCAATGAGGACATTGACGTACGGGCGCGTCTTGCACGGATTGAAATCGCTCAAAGTGATGACCGCAGTTTTCACAAGCGTATTCGTAGAGGGGCATTGGATAAACTCCTGTTGATGTATACCTTCAACGGTTGCAAACTTTGCATTTTGGTTTGCACAGTTACAGGCTTGACCCCACGCATCCCCCTGCCCCCTTCTCTCCCCGCGTGGCGGGGAGAGAAAGTGATGAGGAGGGGGGAGGTGGCGGGCGGCTTCGCCGCCCGCCACCTC
>DAOTYB010000325.1:0-3251 GCA_034435315.1 Anaerolineae bacterium
AGATGGTCGCGCCTGTGCTCCTGTTGCTTGAAGTCGCAGGCGCGATCTCCCGTCGGACGGGTGAGCCATCCCTGGCGCATCAAGCTGTCAAGCAATTGCAGCGACCAGGTCGGTTGCGTTTGGTTCCCATAGACAGGCGGCTGGGGCTGGCGGCGGCGCAACTCGCTGGCGATCTCGGGTTGCGCGGCGCAGATGCGGCATACGTCGCCGTCGCCCAGCATCTTGGAATTCCTTTGCTCACCTGGGACGAGGATCAAAAGGAAAAGTCGGGCAAAGTGATTCAGGTGCTATTCCCTGAATCGGTCTAGATCGAGCAAACCCCTATCGCAAGGAGAGACTGGAAAGCATCTCTCCCTGTGTGATTTTTGAAAAAGGGCTGCCTCCGTGACAAACGGACAGGTAGCCCTTTCGTTTTCCAAACAGTCAGGAGGAAGCAATGTTGAAGAAAACTCAAATCAACGCAATTCAAAGGAATGCGCTCGGTCCCGTGGCGCGAGAAAAGTATGAGGCAATTTTGAAGGAGCGGGTGCGCGCCTGCATCGCCGCGCAAGAAGCGAAAATCACCGCCCAGCGCGCCAGGGCGCTACAGGTCTATCTCGAACGCAACGGCCTGGCCGATACGGTGCGGACATATCGCAGCGCGCTCGAAGAGTTGATCGCATTCCTCGGCGAACCGTCGTATCACTGCCGTATCTGGTTGCGTGACGACGATTCACTCTTGCAGCAAGCGAAAGCGCAAGATGGCATTGACGCGATCCTGCGCGAGATGAAAGAACTCAAGCCCGTCTATGCCGAGATTGAGCGCTTGCACCGCCTAGAAGCGCAGGTGGCTGAAAAGGTGTGGCTCGCGGGCGCGCCGAGTGAAATCGCGAGTTTGCTTCAGGAAATTGGCGAACCGCGCGCCTGAGTGTGTAGGCGGGTAGTCTTGTAGTCGCGTAGTCTTGTGGTCAGATAGTCTTGCAGTCGAGTAGTTGGATTGTTTGACTACCTGACTATTCGACTACCCGACGACTCGACAAGGAGAGGTGATCTATGAGTAATCTTGTCGGCGTCTCGCCAGAGCTGATCGGGGTGGTCTCGTTTGGTGGTTTGCGCGCGTACGGACTCGGCTATGCGGTGGATTCCGACACCGAAGCCACGATCTATCTTTCGCTGGTCGGCTACCGCACCGCCGTCCGCGCGGTGTGGGCCGCGTTGATGGATCATCGCGCGGTGGAAATCGCGAACCAGGTTTTGCGGCGCGCGGAAGGCGCGTATCTTTCGCGCACGGTGCAACTACCCGAAAGCGGACTCGACCATATGGTGCTCTTGCATCACCAAGCCGCGCTGCCGCATCTCGAAGCAGGGCACACCTTCTATGTGCTCAATGCCAATGATGCCCCGCCGATTGAACGATTCATCGCGATGTTGGATCGCGCGACGGCTGTGCCGTTACTCAAGGAATGGGGTGCCGAATTGTGGAAGCAAGGCGTCAAGAGCAAATTGATCGAGCCGCTGGCGGACACACGGGGCGTCGAAGGATGGCGTGTGAGCGCCGATTCCGAACTGTGGCTTGCGCTGATTAGTCGAGTAGTCGAACAGTCGGGTAGTCGGGTAGTCGAGTAGTCAGATAGTCGAATAGTCGGGTAGTCGAGTAGTCGAATAGTCAGGTAGTCAAACGATCACTACTCGACTACAAGACTACTTGACTACGAGACTATTCGACCACAAGACTACTTGACCAAAGACCAGAATATGACTCGCTTGGCTTCCACCGCGAAAGCGGGTTTCTTTCCTACTCCAGAGCGCGTGACCGAATGGATCACGCGCTTGATTATTCCCTCGACGCAACGCGGTCGTTTGCTCGACCCGTGTTGCGGCGAAGGCGTTGCGGCACAGTTCGTCGCGAACGCGTGGCATCTCGACGCGTATGGCATCGAGATTGATGCCGAACGTGCGCTCGCCGCCGCGTCGCGACTCCATCGCGTTCTCCATCTTGATTACGCGCAGGTGCGCGCACCGCATCACGCGTTTCAAGTTTTGTGGCTCAATCCACCGTACGACTATGCGGAGGGGGAAGGCAAACGCACCGAATATCAATTCTTGCGCGACACGACGAAATGGCTGCAGCCCGGCGGACTGCTCGTCTACATCATCCCACAGAATCGCGTGGACGCGCGCATGGCAGGGTTTCTGGCCACCGCATACGCATCACTGCGCGCCTATCGTTTCCCCGATCCCGAGTACGCGCAATTTCGCCAGGCAGTCATCTGCGGGATCGCGAAGAAAGAACCTTGCCGCGATGATGCGACCGCGCTCGCGCTTCTTCAACAATGCCGCAATGGGTTGCCCGTGTTACCCGAATCGCCATCAGCGGAAGAGTGCTATATCTTGCCACCGTTCTCAGCGGATGACCGCTTTTACTTTCGCGGCACCGAGATCAATCCGCAAGAAGCGCTCGCCGAAGCGATCGAACATGGCGCGTGGAACACGAGCGAGTGGCATGAATGGCTAACACCGCGAACCGATCTCGCAACATTCCGTCCCCTGATGCCACTGAAGAAAGGACACCTCGCGATGCTCATCGCAGCGGGGTTGATGCAGAACCTGCTTCTGGAGCGAGGAGGCGAGCGGTTGTTGGTGAAAGGGCGCACCTACAAGGTGCAGGAACAGGTCGCCTCCGACGATGAAGACGAGGAAATCGTGCGCGACCGCTTTGTCACCGAAATCGTCGCGCTCGATTTGACGAGCGGCGCGCACGCGCGCATCGCCGAACCCTCTGCGCTGGCCCAGTTTGTCGACGAGTGGCGCGACGCGTTAACGCACAAGGTGATGGAAACGTTTGTCCCGCTTTATCGCTTCGACCTTGAAGCGGAAGAACCGCGCGTGCTCGCGACGCTCAATCGGCTGAGCAAACATCGGTACATCCCAGGTCGCAAGGAGACGGGATTATTCCCGGCGCAAAAACATGTTGCGGTCGCGCTGTGGAAACGCCTGCAAAGTGCAAACAGCGCGATCTGTGTGGGCGAACCGGGCATCGGCAAGACGACGATTGCGACCGCCGTCTCCGAACTGATGCGTGAATGTGACCACGACCCGTGCCCCACGCTGGTGTTGTGTCCGCCGCACCTTGTTCCCAAGTGGGTGCGCGAGATTCAACAGATTGTCCCGATGGCATTTGCGATGCCGCTCCATCGTTTGAGCGATGTCGCGCTGTTTGTGCGTCAACTGAAATGGCTTGCGCCTGGCACACCCGCGTATGCCGTACTCTC
>DAOTYB010000326.1:0-4079 GCA_034435315.1 Anaerolineae bacterium
GCGCAAGAATGGACAGCAGGTGATTGTTGCATTGCAGGCGGCTTTAATGGGGACTCCCTTTATCCCCGCCACGCGCTCATCAGCTCAACCTGCTGAGACGGGCTGAGTAGTTACCCATGAACTGGCGTTCACCAACGTTCGGATGAAATATCCACCAGGGACACGAAGATTTTTTCTTCGTGTTCCTTCGTGACCTGGGTGGACCAGTGGATGGTAGAGGCGATCGCGGATTGTCAGGTGCTCTTGTGCGGCGGAATGGGACGCGGCGCGTACGAGAGTATGCGCGCGGCATCCAGCCCATCGTCACTGACATTGCTTCGATTGACAAAGCAGTGCAGGCATATATCGAAGGTCGAATCGTGGATCAAGCAGAACGTTTGCATTGATGCGCGATTCCATTGCCCATCGGGGCGCAGAAGGAGGTGTTTGCGTGACTGAACCCAAAGATGGTTGTGTCAAACCGGCGCGCGGCATAATCGCGCCACCCAGCGAATCAGCAACTCCAGTCGGAGCCGCACCATCTCAGGAGGTGAGAAAAATGTTAGCACGTGTTGGAAAACCCGCGCCCGATTTCGAAGCGCACGCGTTCATCGGCGAGGGGTTCAAACCGGTCAAACTCTCGGATTACAAAGGCAAGTGGGTCGTCTTGTGCTTTTACCCCGGCGACTTTACCTTCGTCTGACCGACGGAACTCGCGGCGGTCGCCGCGCGGTACAACGAGTTACAAGCGCTGGGCGTCGAAGTGCTTGCGATGAGCACGGACAGTCGTTTTGTGCACAAAATCTGGCAAGAGCAAGAACTGTCCAAAATGGTGGAGGGCGGTGTGCCTTTCCCGATGCTCACAGACCCTGGTGGCCAAATCGGCACGGCGTACGGCGTGTACGACGAGGAGGCTGGCGTGGACATTCGCGGACGATTCATCATTGATCCCGACGGCGTGATCCTCGCGATGGAAGTGCTGACCCCCGAAGTCGGTCGCAATCCCGATGAGTTGATTCGACAAATCAAAGCGTATCAGCACGTCAAGAAAACCGGCGAAGTCACACCTTCTGGTTGGCAACCCGGTCAGGTCACGTTGAAACCCGGTCCCGCCCTGGTGGGCAAAGTGTGGGAAGTGTGGAAGCCTTGATTTCACGTAAGCATCAGCGATAGCAATGGCACGTGCGGCGCGCCGGCGTGAGGCGCGCCGCATGTTATTTACAACGTAACCGTTGCCCTCTTCTCTGCAACATGCACCCCCGCCATCTTGAATTTTTGCTGGTATGCGGCTATAATGCAACTGAAAGCATCACTCAAATCAGGTCATTCAGCGAGGGAAAGATGAAATTACACGAGTATCAATCCAAAGCCATTTTCGCGCAGTATGGTGTACCCATTCCACAGGGCAGTGTTGCCTCCACCGCCGACGAGGCACGCCAGATCGCCGCCCAACTGGGCAAGCGCGTGGTCATCAAAGCCCAAGTGCTGGTCGGCGGGCGCGGTAAAGCCGGCGGTATCAAAGTGGCCAACGATCCCGACGAAGCCGAACGCCTCGCCGATCAGATTCTCACGATGCACATCAAGGGCTTGCCAGTGCGCAAGGTGTTGGTGGACGAAGCCCTCGGCATCGCACAAGAAATTTATCTGGGCATCGTCGTAGATCGCACAGCCAAATGCGCGACGATGATGGGGTCGGCGGCGGGTGGCGTGGACATTGAGGAGGTTGCGCGCACGACGCCGGAAAAAATCGTGCGCGTGCCGATTGATCCAGCCTACGGTCTGCTCGAGTATCAAGCGCGCGCGCTGGCATTTGCCATCGGTATCCCCAAGCCGCTCGCGCGCGATTTTACGACGATCGCCCTAGGATTGTATCGCGCTTTTGTGGCAACCGATGCATCGCTGGCGGAAATCAATCCCCTCGTGATCACCACAGAGCAAAAACTGATTGCCGCGGATGGCAAAATCGTTCTGGACGATAACGCCTTGTATCGTCATCCCGATCTGGAACAACTGCGTGACATTGACGAAGAATCGGTAGAAGAGCAGCGCGCGCGCCACGCCGGCTTGTCGTACGTCAAACTCGATGGTAACATCGGTTGTATGGTGAATGGCGCGGGCCTGGCGATGGCAACGATGGATGTCATCAAGTTCTACGGTGGCGAACCGGCCAACTTTCTCGACATCGGTGGTGGCGCCAAGGCAGACAAGGTCAAGATTGCCCTCGACATCATTCTCTCCGATCCAAACGTCAAAGCGGTCCTGTTCAACATCTTTGGCGGCATCACGCGCGGCGACGAAGTGGCGCGCGGCATCGTGGAAGGACTGAAAGGCGTCCAGACGCGCGTACCGATGATCGCGCGCATCGTCGGCACGAACGCGGAAGAGGGGCGCAAGATTCTGGCAGACGCGAATATGATTACGGCGGAGACGTTAGAGGAAGGCGCGCAAAAAGCAGTAGCGGCGGCACGGCAGATGCAATAAAACGAGTATTCATGATGACACTCAACTGGGACGCTATTCGCACCGAAGTCACGCAGTACTTGCAAGACCTGATTCGCATTGACACGACGAATCCGCCGGGTAACGAAACGCGCGCCGCCGAGTACCTCGCCAGTGTGCTCAAACGCGAGGGCATCGAACCGCTCGTGCTGGAATCGGCGCCGGGGCGGGGCAACCTCATCGCACGCCTGAAAGGCGATGGACGCGCCGCGCCGCTCCTGTTGATGGTGCATCTCGACGTGGTGCCGGCGGAAGCGGACAAATGGCAGCAGCCGCCGTTCGACGGCAAGATCGTGGATGGGTATCTGTGGGGACGCGGCGCGCTCGATACGAAACAACTTGCGGCGATGGAACTGATGGTGCTGCTGCTGCTCAAACGCGCTGGCAAGCCGCTGGCGCGCGATGTGATTTTTATGGGCAACGCGGATGAGGAAGCCGGCGGCAAGTTGGGCGCGGGATGGATCGTCCAGCACCATCCCGACCTTATCCGCGCCGAGTACGCCATCAACGAAGGTGGCGGCTTCGGCGTCGAGTTTCTGGGGCACAAGTTTTTCACCTGCCAGACCGGCGAAAAAGGCACGGCGCGCTTTACGATGCGCGCGCACGGCAAACCCGGGCATGCCTCGCAACCGCATCCCGATAATGCCGTGCTCAAATTGGCACACGCTCTTCAGAAAATCGGCGCGGCGAAATTGCCGCTGCATGTCACACCAACCGCGCGCGCCTTCCTTGAAGGTGTGGCTGGACGACTGGGACAACCATACGCCCTGCTCGTGCGCGCGCTACTCGACCCTAGGCAACACGATGCTGTGCTCTCGCGCTTGCCGCTGAACGATAGTATGCGCGCGATGCTCTATGCAATGTTGCACAACACAGTGACGCCAACGATGCTTCAGGCAGGCACAAAAATCAACGTCATTCCCTCCGTCGCCGAAGCCAGATGCGACGCGCGCCTGCTCCCCGGTTTCACCGCCGACGATTTGTTGCGCGAGTTGCGCGCGTTCCTCGATCGCACCGTCGAAATCGAATTTCAAGACAATACGCCGGGGCGCGAAGCGGATCACCGCACCCCGCTATTTGCGACGATTACGCGCGTGATGGCGCGTTACGTGCCCGATGCGCTGGTGTTGCCGTACCTCGTCGTCGGCGCAACCGATGCGCGTCACGTCACCCAACTGGGCACGCGCGTCTATGGCTTTTGCCCTATGCTCGCACCGATGGAAGAACTGGACACGGTCCACGGTCACAACGAACGCATCTCGATTGACAATCTGTTGTTCGGTACGCGCGTGTTGTATGACATTGTCAGTGAATTTTGTGCGGGTGAATGAACACCGTCGAGACTCCGACAATCTAACAAGTAGGTGTGCACAAGTCCTTTCCACCATCGGAAGGTTACGGTGCTCGTTGTTTCGCCATCGTTACGTGGGAACAACCCCTCTCATCCCCCTGCCCCCTGCTCTCCCCGCAAAGCGGGGAGAGCGGGGAGAGCAGGGGAGATAGAAGGAGGGGTGAGGGCGGGCGGCTTTGCCGCCCGCCCTCACCCCTATTCCCTTGTTTCCCCCTCTCCACGCCGCAGAGCGGCGTGGGGAGGGGGCGAG
>DAOTYB010000327.1:0-19141 GCA_034435315.1 Anaerolineae bacterium
GCACTTTTGCAAACGCATAGTCCCACCCCCTGCCCCCTCCCCGTTGTGGCGAAAAATTTTTCGCCACAACGGGGAGGGGGCAGGGGGTGGGACTATGCGTTTGCAAAAGTGCAAAACATGGGCTGAGAAACTTGCCCCCAAACTAAAGTGCAACAGAGAGCAGGGGAATTTCACTGTGGGGGCAAGTTGGGGCAACTCGAATCCCACTGAGGAAAAGTTTTATCGGTTAAGCAGGATGATGTCTGGATAGTTCTTCCGTCAACACCTGATCTACTCCGCGCAACGGTGTGCGCAAAAGGCGACGTGCGCGTGATGTATCGAGGGTGCAATCGCGCGGGCGCGGGGTAGGGTGCGTTGCCGAGAGTGCTGGCACAAAGCGAGGCTCACGCCGAAACGCGCGCGCCAGTTTCAAGCCAAATTCATAGCGACTCAAGCGCTGAGGTCCCGCGATGTTAAGAATCGCGAGGGCTGGTTCCGTGGGAAAAGCACAGGCAAGTTCGATGAGCGCGTCCGCCAGATCATCAATGAAGATAGGACAGCGGTACTCGTCGGTAAAAAGGTACGGCATTTCGCCGGCGAGGGTCTGGCGTGTACGCGGGTCGAGCGGCGCAAAGCCGTACACGAGTGAGGTGCGGACGATGAGCGCGTGCGGGTGTTCCGCGCGGACGGCTTGCTCTGCGCGCGCTTTCGATTCGCCGTACGGTGTGAGGGGCGCGGGCGCGGCGTCTTCGGTGTAGGGCGCGTGTTCGCCGTCGAAAATCACGTCGGTGGAAAGGTGAATCAAGCGCGCGTTGCATTGCGCTGCTGTGCGCGCCACAGTGCGCGAACCCTCCACGTTCGTTGCCAGCATCGCGTCGCCCGTCATCACCGCCGCTGTGTGTATCACCACTTCGGGACGGAACGCCTCGAACAGGCGCGCGACCGCGTCCGCATCGCGCACGTCCACGCGATACGCGGCAACGTCCGCGCGTTCAATCGGATGCGCGAGATGCGTTGCCGCGATATTCCATTCGCGCGGCGCGCGGCGCAAGATGCCTGCGCCGATGTAGCCGCTGCCGCCGGTGACGAGTAGTTTCATTGTTTTATCGTTGCGTCGTTGAATCGTTGCATTGTTACATCGTTGAATCGTTGCGTCGTTGAATCGTTGGATTGTTGCGTCGTTGAATCGTTGTTGAGTCAACGAACTAACGAACTAACAAACTAACAAACTAACAAACCAACAAACTAACGAACCAACGATTCAACTATTCCACTTGCCCTTTCAGCGCAATCAACGCGGCGTGTTCCTCGCGGGAGAGTTCGGCTTGCAAGTTTTCCAGCGCGACGCGCGCGGCGTTTTGCTCTGCTGTTTGTTTACTCCGCCCGGTGCCGCGGCCGTACTCGCGACCGTTGATGAACACCGCGATGGTGAAATCTCTGGCGTGATCGGGTCCGCGCGTTTCGATGAGCCGATAGTGCGGCGTGGCTTGCAATTTACCCTGACTCAACTCCTGGAGCATACTCTTGGCATCGCGGTCGAGGCGCAGGGCGTAGATGCGTTCGGCTTCGGCGGGGATGAATCGCAGTACGAGCGCGCGGGTGACCTCGAATCCTTGATCAAGGTACACCGCGCCAATCAAGGCTTCGAACGCGCCGGCGAGGAGGGGGGCACGTTCGTGTCCGCGCGCGGCTTGCTCGCCGCGCGACATTAGCAAATGGTGCGGCAACCCCAGATCAATCGCAAAGCGCGCCAGTGTCTCGCCTTTGACGAGCGCGGCGCGCAAGGAGGTGAGGTCTCCTTCGTGCATTTCGGGAAAGTGGTGATACAGATATTCAGCCGCGATGAAATCCAGAATCGCATCGCCCAGAAATTCTAAACGTTCGTTATCGAGGTAGGGCAGTTCAGGATTTTCGTTGAGATAAGAGCGATGCGTGAGCGCGCGCACAAGCAACGCCTGGTCTTTGAATGTGATACCGAGAGTGGCCTGAAGTGTCTCTAGGTTCATAACACAGATGCGAGGGAGAGCGGGTTATCTATCCTTCATACTTTTTAAAGATGATGATGGCGTTGTGTCCGCCAAAGCCGTACGAGTTGGACATTGCGACGCGCACGTTGGCTTGCCGCGCTTGGTTCGGCACATAGTCGAGATCGCACGCGGGGTCGGGGTATTCGTAATTGATGGTGGGGTGAATCCAGCCCGTCTCGATGGTTTTGATCGTCGCGATGGCTTCGACGGCGCCTGCTGCGCCGAGCAAATGTCCAATCATTGACTTGGTTGCGCTAATCGGGATTTTGTAGGCGCGTTCGCCAAACACGGTTTTGATGGCTTGAGTTTCGGCGATGTCGTTCAGGATCGTGGAGGTGCCATGAGCGTTGATGTAATCTACGTCCTCTGGTTTCAAGCCGGCTTTCTGGAGAGCGCGTTGCATCGCTTTTGCCGCGCCCGCGCCACCTTCGGCGGGCGCGCTGATGTGAAAGGCATCATCGTTGGTCGCATAGCCCGCCACTTCGCAAATAATCTTTGCACCGCGCCGGCGCGCGTACTCGAGTTCCTCGAAAATCAACACGCCGCATCCTTCACCGAACACAAAGCCATCGCGTTTGGCATCAAAGGGACGCGATGCGTGCTTGGGATCGTGGTTAAAGGCGGTTGCCATTGCCGTCGTGCGATGAAACGCCGACAGGCCAAACTCGGTCAACTGGGATTCCACACCGCCGGTGATCATCACGTCGGCGTCGCCCCGCTTGATGATTTCGTACGCTTCACCGAGCGCGTTGGTGCCAGTGGCGCACGCAGACGAGACGGTAAAATTGGGTCCCATCGCTCCAAACGTAATCGCCACTTGACCACTGGCCATATTGGGAATCATATACGGACCGGTGAAAGGACTGACGCGCATCGGACCTTTTTCGAACAAGGTGCGGAAACTTTCTTGCATTGTCACCAGGCCACCGATACCCGATCCGATGAGCACACCGACCGCATCGCGATTCGTCTCATCAATTTTCAAGCCGGCTTGTTTGATGGCTTGCGCCGTAGCCGCTAACGAGATGAGAATGAACCAGTCCATTCGTCGGGCTTCTTTGCGGTCAATGTATTCGGCATAATCTTCGATGCGAAAATCTTTGACCTCGGCGGCAATATGCACGGCAAAGCGGGAAGGGTCAAAGCGGCTGATGCGATCAATTCCACAGGTGCCTGCCAGTAATTCGCGCCAGAACGTCTCCACCGAATTGCCAATCGGTGAAATGACTCCCAGACCCGTGACGACAACACGTCGCGTGTGGTTAGACATTGTCTTCCTCCGAAGATGGTGTGGTCAATGGTGTTACCGCATACTGTCTGCTGGTGCTCAGCGTACCACGATGCCGCTGCCCGCAACCACGCGCCCGATCGTCCAGAACGATACGCTGCGCGCGGTCAGCGCGCGCGCAAACGCGTCCAGGCGCGTCGGTGGAACGGCAATGAGCAAGCCTCCCGATGTTTGCGGATCGAAAAGGATTTCGAGCAAATCGTCCGGCAGGACACGTTCAAAGGCGACTTTGCCTTCGAGATACATTTTGTTGCGTCCGGCACCGCCGGGAATCATCTGGCGGCGCGCGTACTCGCGCGCTCCATCGAGGAGCGGCAACGCGTCGGCATACAATTCCAGTCGCACACTGGAGGCATACGCGATTTCGTACGCGTGTCCCAGCAAGCCATAGCCGGTAATGTCCGTGGCACAACGAATGCCGTTTTCACGCATCGCCTGGGCAGCGTCGCGATTGAGGCGCATCATCCACTCGATTGCCTGATGCAGGTGGGTTTCGGAGGCGACGCCGTTTTTGGCGGCGGTCGTGATCAAACCGCTCCCGAGTGGTTTGGTCAACACCAACACATCCTCCACACACGCTCCACCTTTGGTGGTGATGTGAGCAGGATGGAGGATGCCGGTGACGGAGAGGCCGTACTTGGGTTCTTTGTCGGTGATGGTGTGACCGCCGGCGATGGCGGCGCCGGCTTCTGCCACCTTGTCTGCGCCGCCGCGAAAAATCTCGCTGAGCAGTTCCAGCGGCAAATCGTCACGCCACGCAGCGATGTTGAGCGCAAAGAGGACTTCGCCTCCCATCGCATACACATCGCTCATCGCGTTCGCCGCTGTGATCGCGCCGAACGCATAGGCATCATCAACGACAGGAGGAAAAAAGTCCATCGTCTGGATGAGCGCGGTGTGGTCATCGAGACGATACACAGCGGCATCGTCCGGTGTCTCCAGACCCACGATGAGCGCGGGAAAATCGCGCGGGCGGAATTTTTCGGCTAGAGGGCGCACAACTTGCGCCAGTTCGGCCGCGCCGAGTTTCGATGCTCAGCCCGCGCAGGCGGCATAGGCAGTCAGACGAATGCGTTTTGCTTCGGTCATTGGTTGTGCCTTCCTTTATTGTAACACCCGACACGGGTTTTCGGTGCGAGGAGGTATGCGACTGTATCTTACCACTCTATTGCTCAAGCACCAAATTGCTGGGATGGGTGTGCGCACATTGCGCATGCGCGCGGACTGTGCTATAATCATACACAGAAAGCCAACAAGCACAAATGACAGAAAATCGCGCGGACATAAGCACACAAATCAAATACTGGAAGACGCTGGCAACTGACAATACGACTTGCTAACTCGTTTCACTGCTTATAACATCACCACCCGTTATCCCGATCAGCGTCTTTTGTTATACAAACGGTTCGACCGCAAACTCACTCAAGCCGAGTTGAAAAAATCCGCAGGATGGGCAAATGGATCGCGTCACATCTCAAGTAAATCAAATTGTATTGAGAAAATCTAACCGATTCGTTGCCGCGCTGCAAGCCAAGGGACTGCAAGTGGAGCGTGCGTACCTCTATGGCTCGTACGCTAAAGGTCACGCGCGGCGTGACAGCGATATTGATATTGCTATTGTCTCAAAGGACTTGACCGGCGATTGGCTGGACGATTATTGTCGCCAGACACGCATT
Organism: Anaerolineae bacterium; assembly: GCA_034435315.1. Classification (GTDB taxonomy): domain Bacteria; phylum Chloroflexota; class Anaerolineae; order UBA4142; family UBA4142; genus VGOB01. The sequence goes on from DAOTYB010000327.1 coordinate 4,971, forward strand.
GCTGACAGTATTGATGCGCGAATAGAAGTTATTCCGTTTCAGCCAAAAGATTTCCGTGACGAGAATCCACTCGTTTGGGAGATCAAGTCTGCCGGGATTCCTCTAACTGGCAACGGCGAACGCCGCGTTGCTAAACGCAGACTGCACCCGAAAACCAAGCGCCGCTAATTTTCAAAATCCCGTTTCCCCACAGAAGACGGGATTCTCCTTGTCTCCCCCTCCCCCAATCACCCAATTACCCAATCACCTAATCACCCAATCGCTTTCCTCACTGCCTCCAACGTCGGCTCGATCACTGTGCCCGTGCCAGCCGCCATCATCGCACTCGCAATATCCTTCAAGCCATTGCCCGTCAGCATCACGACGATGCGTTCATCCGATTTCACCAAACCTTGCTTGACCGCTTTCTTCAACCCGGCGTACGCCGCCGATGCCGCTGGCTCGACAAAGATCGCTTCGCTGCGCGCCAGTTCCGGAATCGCCGCAAGGATTTCGTCATCACTGACAGTGAGGTACGCGCCGCCGGTTTCACGCACCGCACGCACCGCGCGCACGCCATCGAGCGGCAGGTCCGCGCTGATCGAATCGGCAACCGTGACGGCGTTGACGGGCGTGATTTTTTCCGTCCCGGCTTTCCACGCGTTGTAGCACGCCGCCGAACCCTCCGCTTGAATGCCCATCAAGCGCGGCATCTTGTCAATCCAACCGAGTGCGGCAAGATCGCGCAAGCCCTTCCACAACCCGCTGATGATGTTGCCATCGCCGACGGAGACGAAAATGCAATCGGGTGCAGACCATTTGGATGTTGGATGTTGGAGGTTGGAGGTTAGAGGTTGGAAGTTGGAGGTTGGAGGTTGAGATTTAGGATTTGGGATTTGTCCCAATTGCTCACAAATCTCAAATGCCGCAGTCTTTTTCCCCTCGACCGTGTAGGGATTGTATGCCGTGTTGCGGCAGTACCAGCCGAATTCTTTGGACGCGGCAAGACACAAGGCAACGGCTTGATCGTAATTGCCTTTGACCAACATCACACGCGAACCAAAGATCAACAGTTGTGCGATTTTTGCTGGTGGCGCGGTTTGTGGCACGAAGATCACTGCCGGCATTTTTGCGGCGGCAGCCATACCGGCAAGCGCGGCACCGGCATTTCCCGTACTCGCGGTCGTGATGATTTCGACGCCGAGTTCGCGCGCTTTGGCAACGACGAACGCGCTGGCGCGATCTTTGAACGACGCGGTGGGATTGCGTCCATCGTCTTTGAAATACAAATGGCTCAACCCCAGTTGCGCGCCGAGCGCCGTCGAGCGATACAGCGGCGTCCAGCCGACGTGCAGCGGCGGCGCGAATTTCGCTGCATCGTCAATCGGCAGCAAGTCCGCGTACCGCCACATCGAAAAATCGTGTGACTCCGCAATTTTTTGCGGCGAGGTGCGCGCGGCAATCGCCTTGTAATCGAGAATCGTATCGAGGATGCCCGCGTCGCCGTGCTTGGGGCAAACGTATCGCGTCATGTGCGGATCGAGTTTGTCACCGCAGAGGGTGCATTGAAAGTGATAGTTCATAGTCACCTAGTCGAGTAGTCGGGTAGTCGGATAGTCGGGTAGTCGAGTAGTCCAGTAGTCGGGTAGTCGGGTAGTCCAGTAGTCGGGTAGTCGAGTAGTCGAGCAGACAAAGAGACTACGAGACTACCAGACTATGCGACTATGCGACTATCAGACTACCAGACTACGCGACTATCGAACAATGTGTGTTCCCGTCTCGCCGCGCAGCGCACGCCCGATGTTTTGTGGATTGGTGATGATGGCGTGTTTGCCGCCGGCTTCGAGATACCAGATGATCGCTTGAATCTTGGGCGCCATCGAGCCTTTGGCAAAGTGCGTGCCTTCGGCGAGATATTGTTTCGCTTCGGCAAGCGTCATTCGATCAATCCATCGCTGATTCGGCTTGCCAAAATTGAGCGCGACTTTTTCGACAGCGGTCGAAATCAAGAACAAATCGGCGTGAATTTCGCGCGCAAGGAGGCTGGACGCGTAATCCTTGTCAATCACCGCGGCAACGCCACGATATTCACCGTTGCCGATGTCCACGACAGGAATCCCGCCACCGCCCACCGTGATTGTGACGATACCATGCTGGAGCAACAGTTTCACGGTATCGAGTTCGACGATTTCTTTCGGCAAAGGCGAGGGCACCACGCGCCGCCACCCGCGTCCCGCGTCTTCAACGACACTCCAGCCCATCTCATTCTTGCGGCGCATCGCTTCCGCTTCGTCCATAAATCCGCCGATGGGTTTACTGGGATTTTTGAACGCGGGATCGTTTTTGTCCACCAACACCTGCGTCACGATGGTCGCGACGTTTTTCTTGATGCCGCGATGATACAACTCGTTTTGCAACGCTTGTTGCAATTCGTAACCGATCGCGCCTTGCGTGTCCGCGCCGCACACGTCGAGTGGGACCTCGTGCATCCCTTCGACCTTGTGCGCGATTTCCGAACGCCGCAAGATGAAACCGACCTGCGGGCCATTGCCGTGACCGATCGCCACATCCCAGCCCGCCTCGATCATATCGGCGATGTGATGCGCGGTCTCGCGCAACGCTTCTTCTTGATCTTCCACCGTTTGGCGTGAAGGATCCTTGATGAGTGAATTGCCGCCAATAGCTACTACTGCAAGTTTGGTCATAGGGTCTCCTTGTCTGGTAGTCGGGTAGTCAGGTAGTCGAGTAGTCGAATAGTCCAGTAGTCGGATAGTCGCGTAGTCGAATAGTCCAGTAGTCGGATAGTCGCGTAGTCAGTTAGTCAATTTTCGACCACATGACTATTTGATTACAAGACTACGCGACTACAAGACTGCGCGACTACAAGACTACACGACTACTCGACTGCGCGACTAGGACATCGTCAACGCCATTACCGCCTTTTGCACATGCAACCGATTCTCCGCCTCGTCGTACACCACCGATTGCGCGCTATCAATCACGCCGTCGGTGACTTCGATGTTACGATCCGCGGGGAGTGGATGCATGTAAATCGCATCGGGCTTGGCGAGTTTCATCCGGCGTTCGTCGGTGATCCACGACGAATATTTCTTGATGATCTCCGCGCCTTGCTTTTCGTCCGGCGTGTGCACCATCGCGCCCCACGATTTGGCGTAGATAATGTCGGCGTCTTTGAATGCGGCGTCCATATCATCCACCACCTCAAAGCCGGTGCCGAACTTGCGCGCCTGCTCGCGCGCTTGCTCCATAATGTCCGGCATCAGTTTGAATTCGGGTGGATGCGCGAGTACCACGTCGAGTCCAAAGCGCGGCATTTGCAGGATGAGCGATTGCGGCACCGACATTGGTTTTTGGTACGATGCCGCGTATGCCCACGAGACGACCATCTTTTTGCGGCGCAAATCGCGCCCTTTCTTTTCGATGATCGTCATCAAGTCAGCGAGGATTTGGAACGGATGATAGATGTCGCATTGCATATTCAGCACCGGCACACGCGAGTACTTGGCGACTTCATTGATGTACTTGTTACCGATGCCCCAGTCCACGTGCCGAATCGCAATGCCGTCAAAGTAGCGTCCAAAGATTTCGCCGATTTCTTTGGGCGTATCGCCGTGCGCAATCTGCGTCGTGCGCGATTCGATGAACGCGGCGTGTCCACCCAGTTGCGCCATCCCGGCTTCGAACGAGCCGCGCGTGCGCGTGCTGGAGAAAAAGAACAGCATCGCCAGCACCTTGTCGCGCAGAATCGGATGCGGTTCGTTGAGCGCGCGCTTGCGCTTTAAATCGAACGCGACATCCAGAACGGTTTCGACTTCTTCTTTGCTGAAATCGAGGTCGCCGATGAGATCGCGACCGTGGAGGTAGGTTTGCATGGTTAGTCTCCTAGTCTTATAGTCAGATAGTCTTGTAGTCGGGTAGTCGGATAGTCTTGTAGTCGGGTAGTCGGGTAGTCGGATAGTCTGGTAGTCGGGTAGTCGGGTTAGTCTTGTAGTCGGATTGTCGTCAGTGTTTGTTTTTGTGGAGGTAGGCGATGAGGCCGTTGATGAGTTTCTTGACTTCTTCGGCAAGGTCGTATGCCCGACGCATTTCGTCTGGCGTGATGTATCGGCGATCCAACGCTAGATAAAGTTCGGATTGGGTTTCGCTAGCCGAACGACGTGCCATCTTCAAGAATCGGACGAATTCTGGATCGGAACCCGCATCGAATCCTTCAGCAATGTTGTGCATCACGGAACTCGCGGCTCGACGAATCTGGTCACGCAATTGAAAATCTCTGGCAAAGGTTGCCTGCTCGGTTAGATCGTAGATAAGGTTGGCAAGCGCGCGTGCTTTTTGCCACGCTTGCAAATCCTCAAACCGCTCAATCTTCATCACCGCCTCCTCTCGACTATTCGACTACTCGACTATCCGACTATGCGACTACTCGACTGCTCCTAACACCAACGCCAACAACGCCATCCGCATCACCACGCCATTGAACGCTTCCTGCCAGTAACGCGACCAGCGCGTAATGTCCACATCGGTGGGAATCTCGTCCATGCGCGGCAGCGAGTGCAGCAGGATCGCGTCGCTCTTGGCTTTGGTCATCAACAGTTCGCGCGTGATCTTGTAGTTTGCCGGCGTCAGCCCCACGTCTTTGCCCGCGCGCTCATCGCGCGATTTGGTGTAATCGGGTTGGACGACCGGCTCGACGAGAATCACGTCCGCGTCTGCAATCGCCTGCTCCACATGCTCCGCTTCGCGAAAGTTGAGACCGTACTCCTTCCACTCGTCCTTGTACTGCTGCGGCAGACGCATCTCCGGCGGCGCGACGAACGTGATGGGACAATCGAATTGCGTCAGCGCATAGCCGAGCGAGTGCATCGTACGCATCCGCATATCGCCGACAGCGAGCCATTTGAGTCCGTCAATGCGACCCTTTTCGCGCAACACGGTGTACAAATCGGTGAGGATTTGCGTGGGATGCTCGCCCCAGCCATCACCGCCGTTGATGACCGGAATGGATGCCCACTTGGCTGCTTCATGTGGCGCGCCCTGTTGAAAGTGGCGCATCACAATCACGTCGCCGTAGAACTCGAGCATCTTGACTGTGTCCTTGATGGACTCTTGATAGAAATCGCCCGCGCGCGTCATTTTGGGATCGGCAAAGCCGGTCACGTGCCCACCCAGCCGATGCATTGCGGCTTCGTGCGCCAAGCGCGTGCGCGTGCTGGGTTGATAGAACGCGGTAACGAGCGTTTTCTCTTTGAGCATCTCCACGTTACGACGACCGCGCGCAATCGGTTCCATTTGTCGCGCAATCTCAAAAACGTGGTCGAACTCGTTCCGTTCAAAATCCTTGAGCGACAAAATGTCGCGTCCTGCAAAACTACGCATGGTGAAATCCTCCTGTTGGTTTTTGGGATTTGAGATTAGAGATTGGAGATTGGAGATTGGAGAAAACGAGATACTGAACTTTTTGCATCTCTATCGAGCAGTAAACAAGTAACGGATTCAGAATGCTACAGCTGTTCACTATCAGTCAGATGAGCAGTCTATAGTGTAGTCTTTGCCAAGTTTCTCCAGTTTCACCAGCCGGCTAATCAACAGATCGGTTAGATGATACATTTCCTTGATTTTAGTCTCATCATGCACACAGCAGGCGGTATGATGAAATTTCCGATGTAGTTCCTCTATCTCAAGAATCAAGCTCCCGACGGGAACAGGCAGTTGGTTCGCGCAAGGGTACACTTGTTCGTAGAATAATCTTCCAAATTCGCACTCTCGTTCCGATTTGTGCTGAAAAGCCTCTCCTGTTTCCATAGAGAGACGAAGACGTTTGGTGTAATTCAAATGGTGATTGATTAACGTGTAGATCTTGTCCAGAAATTCACTCATCGTTTCCTCCGTATAGTGGTGGCTCTAGGCATTCCAAACCTTGATGGAATTGTTAAAGAGATGTATTTCGATTGTGTCACACTGCGCTGCTTGTCCCCACCCGCCGAATCACATGAAACGAAAAATAGCCCGGGACGAAATAACTCGTCGAGTAATCCACCACCCGCCCATCGCGCGCGAACAGTTGCGCGACGAGTTTGTGCAAGGGCGCGCCGCGCGTCAGACGCAGTTTGCGCGCCAGCGCCGCATCCGCCGAGGCGATGTGAATCTCCGTGCGCGAGTGGCTGAGCGCGAGATCGCGCCGCGCTAGAAACACATCCAGTACCGAGCCGCGAAAATTTCTGGCAAGGTCGGCGCGCGTGAGAATCGTGGTCGGCACAACGTCAATGAGGTAAGCGATGGGGCGCGCCCCCGTCCGAATCACGCGCGCGATGGCAAGGACGCGCGTCTCGGGCGCGACGTGCAACTGCTCGGCTTCGGCGGGCGTGGCGACGCGCTCGACGATGCTCGGTTCGCTCATCTGCGTTTCCAAGCCGCTGCGCCGCGCCAGCGTCTCTAGACTGACCAACTCTTCCAAGCCCGCGTCAAGGCGCGGCAGGGGCGTGACGAACGTGCCAGCGCCGTGACGGCGCGTGATGACGCCGCGCTGTTCCAGTTGCGCCAGCGCGTCGCGGATGGTGGCGCGGCTGACGGCAAACCGCTGGCTCAGTTCGGTTTCCGAGGGAAGCGCGCCATTCGCGCGCACCAGTTTGCCCGATTCGATACCCTTGAGAATTTCTTGCGCGGCTTGGCGCGCGAGGGGAAGGGTCCGACGAACCACAAATGACTCCACTTGAGAATTGGTCAGACGATAGTCGTCTGACAAGTGGGATTATACGGGGAAAGGGGAAAAAGTCAATGAGCCAATTGCCCAATGAGCCAATGAGCCAAAGGCAATGAGCCAATTGCCCAATGAGCCAATGAGCCAAACGTGCGTGCCAAACGTGCCAAATTGCCAAATGTGCAATCTGCAATCTCCAATCTCTAATCTCTAATCTCTATCATCACCTCTGCCACCACCTGCTCCAGCGGCAGTGCTTGGTGGCGCGCCAGCGCGGCATCAAAGACCTCGCGCGGTAGCATGGCTTGCAATTCGTGCGCGAGCGTTTGTCCGAGCGTTTTGTATTCGCTGCCAATGGCGGGATGTGCCAATGCCACCCCCAACAACTCGACGGCGGCTTCGCTCTGCCCTTGCTTCGCCCACAGCGTTGCCACACTCACCAGCGTCTCGACCATACGGCGCGCCGAGTGAATCTCAACAGCAATCTCGAGCGCGGCGTGCAGATCGGCGCGTGCGCGGGTGTAATCGCCGCTCGCGCAAGCCACGGTTCCCAGATTCTCGAGCGCGATCGAAATTCCCCAGCGGTCTCCTAATTCCTGACGCAGGGCAAGCCCTTGCTGATACAACTCGCGCGCTTGCGCGTATTGTTTCTGACGATACGCCGCAAAGCCAAGATTGTTGAGGCAAATGGCTACGCCCATCCGAATATCCAACTCCTGAAAAATCGCCATACTCTCGCGATAGTATTGTTCCGCCTGGGAGAACTGCTCCCTCTCTGCCGCCATCACTCCCAGATTGATGAGCGTTCGCGCGATGCCGGGCTTGTCTTGCAATTGACGGCGCAACGCGAGTGACTCGTCCAACGTCGCCTGTGCTTTGTCGTATTCGCCGTGCAGATACAACTCCCAGCCCAAACTGCTGAGCGACCGCGCGATGTCCCACGCCTCTCCCACCTCGCGCGCCAGCGTTACGCTCTGCTGGTAGAACGCGATGGCATCTTGCAAATTCCCAGTTCGATCCGCCGCATTGCCTAGCACGTTCAAGGCGAATGACATATCGCCGGACTGGTTCAATGCGCGCGCAATCTCCAGTCCCGCCTGTGCCAATTCGCGTGCTTGCGGATACCGCGCCAGCCGCAACGCAAACATTCCTTGCCACGTCAGCGCTCTGCCCCGCGTTCGTTGCCCCTCGGGCGATGCAGACGCTGGCGGCGTGGACAATGCCTGCACCGCTTGCGCCAGCATCGCCTTACCTTCCTGGAACCAATTGCGCATCTCGTACAAGTGTGCCAGCCCATCCATCGCCTGGGCAAGGAGACCGACCTGATGTGTCGCGCTTGCCCAGAGCCACGCCGCGCGCACATTTTCGATTTCCTCCGTCACCTGCGTCAGCGTTGACGTATCGCCGCGTCTCAATCCTTCGACGCGAGCACGCAAAAATTCGGCATAGTAGCCCGCGTGCTGTTCGCGCGTCGTTTGTTCCTCCTGCCGATTCTCCCCCAGTTTCTCCGCCGCAAACTGTCGCACTGTCTCCAACATCAGGTAGCGCCCGCTCGCGGCGCGCTGCAGCAAAAACTTGTTCACCAAGCCGATGAGCGCGGGAGAACACACTCCCACCGCGCGCGCCGCCGTCTCTGTGCAGCCATTGCGAAAGACCGCAAGGCGCGCGAGCGCGGCGCGTTCCTCCGCGCTCAGCCGATTCCACGAGTATTCGAACACCGCGCGCAGACTCGTGTGCGCCGCCGGCACATCGCGCATCGTCGTGGTCAGGAAATCGAGATTCGCTTCGATCTGCTGCGCGATGTGCGCCAGCGGATACGCGTGGACAAATGCCGCTGCCAGTTCGATGCCAAGTGGCATCCCGCGCAAGAAACGACAGAGCCGCGCGAGGTGAGGGCGGTCCGTTTCGCTCAACTGAAAGTTCGTCGCGACGCGCCGCGCGCTCTGGAGAAAGAGTTGCACCGCGCTGTAACTTTCCAAGTATGAAGTATGAAGTATGAGGTCAGAATCACGTTCTTCATACTTCATACCTCCGACTTCATACTTTGGATACTCTAGCCCTTCCACCCGAAACACCCATTCCGCGCTTATGTTCAAGCGCTCGCGCGAGGTGACCATCACTTTGACTAGCGGCGCGTGCTTTAAGATTTCGATGATCACGTCCGAGTGGTCACGCAGTTGTTCAAAATTGTCCAGCACAATCAGCATTTCTCTGTCGCGCAAAAAATCCAACAGACGCGCGCGCACATCACGCGTGCCTTCCAGAGAACACCCAAGTTGTCCTGCCAGCGTTGCCATCAGCGCATCGGGATGGGTGACCGCTGCCAGCGGAACGAAACAGACGCCGTGCAGAAATTCGTTTGCGCTTTCGATCGCCGCGCGCATCGCCAGGCGCGTCTTGCCGATGCCGCCGCTGCCAGCCAGCGTGAGGAGGCGACAGTCGCTATTCCGCAAGAGACGCGCGATCTCGGCGAGTTCCGTTTCGCGTCCGATGAACGGCGTGAGTTGCAGGGGGACGTTGTGGCGCGGCAAGTTTCTGGCGGAGCGAATCCGCTCGGCGAGTGCAATCGTCTCGGGCATCGGTGCGACGCCCAAGTCGGTTTGCAAGAGGCGGCGACACGTTTCGTATTGCGCGAGCGCGGCATTGTGTTGCCCATCGCGCGCCAGGAGCCACATCAATTGACGATGCGCTTGCTCGCGCCACGGATCGAGTCCGAGCAGGCGGCGCGTGGCGGCAATCGCTTGCGGCAGGCGGCGCTGCGCGGTGTAATAATTTGCCAGCCGATAGAGCGCATCGAGCACCGCTTCGCGCAGCGAGACGCGCTGCGCTTCCAGCCACTCGGCGAACAAACCATCGAAATCCCAGCCCGCGAGCAGATCGCCGCGATACAAAGCCACGGCGCGTTCGAGCGCGGCAATCGCCGCGGGCGATTCGGCAGGGTGGGATTCCGCCGCGCGCAGCGCGTCGAAAAATTCGTCCGTATCAAAGACCCCGTCGCGTCGAATCGTGGCGCGCAATTCAATTGAGGTGCGCTCGGCGTGGACGAGCGACACACCCAGCACCCGTTGGAGGTTCCAGAGCGCAAAGCGGAGATTGGCAAGCGCTTGCTGTTCGGAGGCGTCCGACCAGAGGAGGCCCGCCAGACGACTGCGCGAGTGCGGTTCGGGGTTGAGCGCGAGGTAGGCGACCAGCCCCAGGACCTTGCGACTCTTGAACGGGGGAACGGGCTGTCCATCTCTGGTGACCGAGGGACACCCCAGCAATTCGATACGAATCTTGACCATCGGCAAAGTCGAAAAAAAGATGCCAGTAAACGCTGAGTAAACGCGGGGAAGGTATAATGAAGCCAGATACATTATAGCATAACGCGGTAGAGTCGTAAATAGGATTGCAGATTACAGGTATGCCGCAAAAGTGCCGCCGATTGGAAATCGGCGGCTCAAGCAGATGGAAATCGGCTCAAGCCGATTTTCGCGGTAACCCGCTTGAGCGGGTTTGCGCCGCGTTAGCCCCCGAATTCGATTCGGGGGCGGATGATGCGGTATACCCGTAGATTACGGAACGATGATGTCTGGTTATCGCCATTTGTACTTTTTGTATGTCTGGACAGAGCCACGCGACGATGCGACGCTTCCGCCGCTCGTGCGCTATCGTCTGGAAGACGCCGCCACACACGAGCAATATCTGTTCAGCCAAACGGATCAATTGATGGCGTTTTTGCATCAAGCGTACGATGTGCGTTTGGGCGAAGCGAGCAGGACAAAGAAAGAATCTGCCTCGCCACAGGACGAAAAATGAACGTGCGTTCACCAGCGTCACGTAGGGCAAATTTCAAATTTGCCCCACAGGTAATGTACCTTATGCCAGTGTTTGGATAAAAAGCATATTACACAGAAAGGAGAAACACCCTATGAACCATCGAAACATGCTCATGCTGGTCGCGCTGCTGTTGTTGGGCCTGTCGCTGGCAGTGACAGGGTGTGAGGATTATAGTTATTGGAAAAAGCTCCTGTGGGTCACGCAATCGTCGGTCAACAAATCGTCGCAGCAGACCAAAAAACTCAACCTTAATGTCAGAAAGCTTGGGAAGTTCAAGTTCGCGATTCAGGCGCACGTGCCTGGTCCTCCTTATCCATCCAAGGTGGAGGTGAGCTGGAGGGTGGCTGCCGACGGCAGAGTAATAAACACCAATGCCAGCCATCAAGAGTACATAGGGTTCGGCGGATCTAGAGAAATCTATTGGAAGCTACCTGTTGATCCCACCACCGGGCTGACGCCAGAAGTCACCGTACAGTACGAGTTCGAATCACTTTACGACTTTTCGACAGACGAGTTCAAGACAAGTGATCCAACGGGAACGTACATGGACAACGCCCAGGCCATCGTGAACAAGGGCGAGGCCGGGGGCAGCCAGGCGACACAGGCGGGGGCGCCATGGGTCAAGGTGCAGCCCGTCCAACCCTCGTCCGCCCAGGACGACAATTACTACCTCTGGCAGGTCTACCAACACTTTTGGCCCACCTCGGCGATGACCATGACCGCCAGTATCTGCCAGGAGTATATGAACTTGCTGCAGAGCGAAAATACCTTCTTTGCCATGCGCTTTCCCGTGTCTCCCACGCTTCCGTACACGGCGCCATATTCCCTGCCGCTGGTCACCGGCCCCATCACCTACACTCCCCATTTGAACCTGAAGTATGCCAGCTATCCCTATACGTCGGTGCTCACCGTCCCGCTCGAACTCAAGCCGAAGTATCTCGGCTTTCTGGAGAACCGGATGCCCCAGTCGCCCGGCGAGCACTGGCTGGCAATGGGCGCAGTCACCACTCCTACCGTAAGTTGTAGCAGTGTGCCTACGATGACCAACTGGATGTTTGAAGCCGAGTTCTGGTTGGACCTGGGCGGGACGCCGGATGCTGGCGTGGGCGCTACCCTGCCGCTCTACGCCTGCTACAAGGGCCAGACGCCGCCCCTTCTTACGCGGCTTGCGTCATACCAGGATTGGGGAATCACCTGCCTTGGCCCACAGCCCATTTCCCTGGAAGAGGTACCGCGGATCGAACTTGCCGAAACGCACTCGGCCTGGATCACCCCCACACAGACCATCACCTTCTACCACACCATCAGGAACTGGACCGGCATCACGCGCACGGTGACCATCACTCACACCTCCACGCCGACCCTGCCCTGGCAATTCTACACCGCGTTCGAGTCAGACCCGAATACGCTGGTACCCCTGACTAGTACCATCGAGCTCCCATCCAAGTTCTGGAAGATTCGCCCCTTGTGGGCAAAAGTCACAGTGCCGGAGAACACACCTGCGGGCGCGGCGACGCTCATCATCACGGCCACGGATGTCACCTCGCCGACTCTGTCTACCTGGACCTCGGACCTGGCTTGGGTGGGAGAGTGGGTGGCGCCACCCTTGCCGCCGTGGGAGAAGTATAAAGTGTATCTGCCGCTGGTGAGACGCTAACTGACGATCTATACCGCACAGGGGCACAAACTGCACTTTTGAGATGACGAAGGACGAACAACCAATGATGAATTTCTTTCTGCCTCCTCTGTCCTTGGGTCATCAGGAAAAACGCAATTGGTTGCCGTGAGCAGTAGAGCAACGTTGGGGATCCGCCTGCTACGCGGCTCACACTGACAGACGGGGTTGAATGGTGACATCTTGCGTAGCAAGCAGTCAGACCTGTCAGGTCTTGGAGACCTGACAGGTCTGGCGTCTGGCGGGGAGGGGGCGGTTGAAACCGCATCAACGAAAACGCAAGTCGCCCTACGGCGACTAAACCAGCCGACGCAGGTCGGCTTGGCGTAGCGACTTGCAATCGTCCGTTTTTTTTCGCCCTTTGATCTCCCAACAATCCAATGTCCCAGAAATTCTTCATCAAGGTCCGTTCACCAGCGTTCGGCTGAAAATTTGCCGATTGAAATCGGCGCTGGCGAGCGTTTCCGCCGCGCGTCCGCCTGCGCGAGCTAGTCACGTAGTCGCCTAGTCGCGTAGTCGAATAGTCACGACTATCCGACTACTCCAAGCCAGCAGCGCGCACGCTGCGATTTCAATCGCGGTATTTTCGAAGGAGGATAAAATGAAAAAAGAAACGCCCACTTCCTTTCGCGCGCTCGCGGTCAACGCCTTTGCCCTCGCGCTCGTCGCCGCGCTTGCCGTGCAGAATCTACACGAGGTCTGTCACGGTCTGGCGGCGCTGCTCGTCGGAGCGCAGTGGCGGGTGTGGAATCTGTTCGCCGTGGACATTGTGTATGGAGATACCACGACCCTGTGGGGCAAATTGCTCATCGAAGCCAACCCGGCGATCGTGAACATCCTCTGCGGCTTGCTCGGCGCGGCACTGTTCTCGCGGTCCTGGGTGCTACGCCGTCCTACCTTGCGGCTCTTCCTGATGTTCTTTGGCGCCTATTCGCTGTTCATGGGCTTTGGTTACCTGATGAGCGATCCGCTCTTTTACGAGCCCGGCGTCAGCCGATATGGCGACTGGAAACAGGTGATCGAGATGCTGGGCGGCGGCTGGGGCGTGCGCCTGCCGATTCTTGCAATCGGCATCGCGGGCTGGGTATGGGGATTCTTCTGGCTGGGTCGTGCAGCATTGCAGTTCGGAGAAGCGTTGCCGTCCCCGTCACAACGACTCCGCTTGGCTCAGGCGCTCCTGTTGGTTCCCTACATCGTCGTCAACTTGCTCTTCACCCTTCTCTCGTTCTGGCATCCACTGGGCGCCGAGGGGATCTTTCTCACCCTATCGCAGTACTGGGGAGGATACGCCGGATTCATCTGGGCGTTCTTGCTGGCTGCCTACTGGCTCAAGATCAACGCGCCGTTATCCTATGTCACTGCGCTTCCCAACCGCATCAGCCCGGCCTGGGTGATTCTGGCGATTGTGGTGTTCGGCATAGCGGTAGCCGTGCTTCTGCCTTCGATTGATCTATCTCGTCTTCCTCCCGCAGGTTAGAACGGCGGGAGGATTTAATAAGAAGAACACACGAAGAGACACAAAGATTTTTTCTTCGTGTTCCTTCGTGACCTTCGTGGACAAACGTATTTTCGAAGGAGTTGTCCATGGGCGTATGCGCCCGCGATGACGGATGAAAATATCCACCAAGGACACAAAGATTCACGAAGTTTTTTCTTCGTGTTCCTTCGTGACCTTGGTGGACAAACGAATGTGGTACAGGATTGAATCCTGTGCTACGCGCCAACTTTTTTAAATGGAGGACGTAGGGCAAATTTTCAAATTTGCCCCACATTACAAGGAGGAAAAATGCGCACCAACCGTTTCTTTTCAATCGCACGACACTGGCTACCGCGCAGCGCGCTCCTCGTGATTTTGTTTGCGCTGCTGACGTTGCCGATGGCAAGCCATTTGCCCGTCGCGCACGCGGCGCCAGTGCCATTGCTGCAATTCACCGCCGGCGGGCACGTGGTCGGCTTTGCGCCGACGCAGGTGGTGATGGC
>DAOTYB010000328.1:0-6187 GCA_034435315.1 Anaerolineae bacterium
GTGAGGGCGCTCAAGGTCTTGTGCTGACTGGTGCAAACCAGGAGCGCCTCGACGCAATTGAGTGCGTGGCGGAGTTGGGCGGCTGAAAAGCCGACCAGCAAGGGAACTAAAAACTGGTATAGCGTATCCGAGTGTGCGACAATCCAAGTAAGCATGGTCCCCTCCGTAGGAATGATGTTTTCGCCCGTCCCACTATAGCAGAAATTCCGTGCGGGTTCAAATTACGTTTAGTACTTGCCAAAGTCCAGTAATGAAAAACAGGTACATCGATGATTTACCGGTGTACCTGTTTTGTTTCCGGTAGAATGCTACCCCACGATTTTTCGAATGACGTCCGGTTTGTTGGTGATGATTCCATCTACGCCCCATTCACTTAAACGCTGCGCGACATCTGGCTCATCCACCGTCCACGTGTTGACTTGATAGCCCTTGCTGTGCGCCCACGCGACCAACTCGCGCGTCACCATCGAAAAGTGCGGGTGCAGCGCGGCAGGGCGTACCAGGGGACGCAGCCACGCGCGCCGCAAGTAGATCGGCAGGCGCGGCGCGTAGAGCAAGCCGCGCGGCAAACGCGGATCGAGCAGATACATTCGACGCAGCGCGAGCGGATTGAACGACGAAATCAGGACGCGCGGCGCGCCGGTGTTCTCGATGGCTGCGAGAACAGCACCCTCCACGCCATTCGTTTTCAGCCCCGTGCTTTTGATTTCGATGTTGACCAGTCCGCGCTTGCCGACGGCGCGCAAAACCTCCTCCAGCGTCGGGATTTTCTCGCCGCGATATTGTTCCATCTGGTTGCTCGCGTCGAGTTGCTGGAGTTGTGCGAGTGTCATCTGGTTGACCACGCCGCGCCCATTCGTCGTGCGATCTACCGTATCGTCGTGAATGACGACAGGGATGCCATCTCGCGTGAGGGACACATCCAGTTCGATGCCATCCGCGCCAAGTTCAAAAGCGAGTTGGAACGCGGCCAGTGTGTTTTCCGGCGCGTACGCGCTCGCGCCGCGATGAGCGATGACGAGAGGTTTCATTTTTGATGTGATTACTCCTGAAAGAGCATTGCCAACGACGGACGACCGCCGACAGCCGATTAATTTCAATCTATGAGAGGTTTGATGCTTGAGATTGCAACAAGAATTGTGGTGTCAAGTACTCTGCCGGTATTTTTCGTTCCTGTGGCAGATAGATGGCAACCTGAATATCAAGGTTGGCTAGATAGCGACACATCAGGGGACCAACCTCGCGCCAGTCCAGTCCGCCCAGCCCGCATCCTAGAGCGGGAATCGCTAGAGATTTGATGCCTTCGCTCTTATAGTGGTCGCGGAGCCATTGTAAGCCTTTCTCAATATCGTCAAGATTAGACTGTTCTCGCCAGTGCCGTTTGGTGGGAAAGAGCAAAAACCATTTACTTGAATTGTTTTCAGGTGGAGAAAACGGTTCATCGGCAAGTGTCTGGTCCAGAGAGACTTCTCTCTTGTACAGGTAGGGTCTCCCCATATCCAGAATCTTCTTGCGGCATACATCTTGATACACCACATATACGTCGGGAAATTGATATTTCGCTCTCGAAGCCAGTCCCTTGCCCATCACTCCGACGATATTCACACTGATCGTCATGGTCTGCATATGCGAGAAGAACATATCGCCATCTACCCAGAAAAGCGATTGATTAATCTTGCCGCTCCTACGGGGCAGGAAGAACATGTGCGGATCCTGTATCACTGCAATGTGTCTTCGGTGTGCTCCCAGTAACTGACGTACTTGCTCCGCCGTTTCATGGCTGGCTACATAGATGGTATGGATGAAATCGGGTGGAATGATGCCATGGACTAGGCATTCGGACATGATAAGACGTTTGGAGCCATCTTCGGGTCGCCACCAATCGCTTTGGAGTACTTTCCGTATCTCTTGGGAACTGAGCGCTTTCAAGCCTTCGTCTTTCAGCAAGATTTCGGACATAGGGCTGGCAGCATTGCCAATCGTCACATAAGAGGCAATCTCCAGGACTTGGGGCTTGATTGCCAAAACAACGATATTTTTACTCTTTCCTTCATTTACCACACGGTAGAGCATAGGATTTCTGGGTTGAAAATAGAGATTGGCAAATGCCCACAAACTATTTCCGTCAGGTGTTGTCCTTTGCTTACGGCTGGCCACAATTTGAGCGTCGTAGATGGGGGTAAAAGTGATACCTAGTCTTTCTACTTCTGCATGGGGAAGGATACCTCGTTCCAGAATAGATGAGAGGTTTTCCACTGGAGCAATGTAGTAGAGATTTTGGATATATTGTTTTTTTGCCATAGCAAGCCCACTTTCTCAACCGAACTTGCAAGTGGTTGATATTCAAGCCGCCAGCGTTCTGGGATTCTATGAACGCGCCGATAGCGGTTCAGCCGTGTAGCGGTCTTATCAGAGTACTCGAGATAGCCGTTCGGTGCAGTTCGGCAGTGGAGTTTTACGGTTCGATCTTGGTTCCTAGCACTTGCAGAAACTTGGCAAGCCAGTCGGGATGGGCGGGCCAGGCAGGCGCGGTGACGAGGTTACCATCCACGTGTGCCTTGTCCACCGGAATATCCACGTAGGTGCCGCCCGCGCGCGTCACATCGGGTCCCACGGCGGGATATGCCGAGCATGCTTTGCCACTCAACACCCCGGCTGCTGCTAGCACCTGCGCGCCGTGACAGATCGCCGCAATCGGTTTGTTGGCTTGGGCAAAGTGTTGGACAATCGCCAACACCGCTGGATTGAGGCGAATGTACTCTGGTGCGCGTCCACCGGGAATGACCAGCGCATCGTATGCTTCGGCTTGGATCTCATCGAACGTCGCGTTGAGAGTGAAATTGTGGCCCGGTTTTTCGCTGTATGTTTGATCGCCTTCAAAGTCGTGGACAGCGGTGCGTACCTTCTCGCCCGCTTTTTTGCCCGGACAAACGGCGTGTACTGTGTGTCCAACGGCTTGCAAGGTTTGAAAAGGCACCATCACCTCATAGTCCTCGACGAAATCGCCGACCAACATCAGAATTTTCTTTGCTCCCATAGCATCCTCCTTCTTTGGCTTTCTATCTCCGAACTGCACCGAACTCGTTTTGAGGAAAAAGGGCATCTACCTTTCGCGTCCTTTCGCGCCCCTTTCGCGTCATTTCAACGCGCGCACAATGTCCCCGGTGTAGATCGCATTCGGTTTCACTTCGCAGCCCGCCCAGCAGCCCGGACACTTGCGCACGATCTCGCGTTGCTGCTGTGCCTTGTCATTGTACCACACCGCTTGCAACGATTGCGTGCGCAAATTGCCGATGACGGTGGGATAGTACACGCACGTGACCACGTCGCCATTCGGCATCAAGCGCATATGGTTGTGCAATTCGATGCAGCGCGGCTTGGGCGATTCGACGTTGTGTAGCAACCGATTCTTCAATCCGCGCAAATAGTAGCGTTGCACCAGCCATTCGGGAATGTCGCGAATGCCATCGCGCGTATCGAGTTGCTCGAAAATGTATTGCAACTGTTCGGGCGTGAAATCCGACATCGAAACGGATTTCATATCGGGGATGTCTTTTTCCTTGTCCGTGTTCAGCCGATAGAGTGTGTAGTGATCCGTGGCGATGGCGTAATGCACGCTCACGCCGAGTTTTGCCATCTCCTCGCGCAGCGGTTCGATGTGGTCCCAGTTGCGATCCGTAATCGTCTGATTGACGCCGATGTAGAAACCGTACTCGTCGCGCAGCGCGACGACCACGCGCAACGTTCGCAGCGCCTTGTCGTACAAGCCGCGATAGCCGCGAATCTCGTCGTGGCGCGCGCCGACCGCGTCAATCGAAAATTTCAGGTGCAATTTTTTCGAGCCGACTTGCTTGACGTACTCGACGATGCGTTCGGTCATCACGCCCGCGGTGGTAACGTGAATCACCGTCGGGTCGTTCGTTTCGATGATCGCGCGCGTGATGGCGGTGAGATCTTGCCGCAGGAACGGCTCGCCGCCGGTGATGCGCAGCGAATCGAGATGCGGAATCTGCGCGAACACGCGCCGAATTTCGTCCACGCTCATATCGTCGTGATCTTTTTTCTTCCACACGTCGCACATAAAGCAACGCAAGTTACAACGCCACGTGACGATGAACGTGCACATATTCGGCAGTTCGACGCGTCCGAGTTTGTTATTGACAATCGCTTTGGCGATGTTTACATACGTACCAAGAGCCATTGGTTTCCTGTTAGTTGCTTCGTTACATAGTTGCATAGTTGCTTTGTTGTATGGTTGCATGGTTGATTGAACGATGTAACGATTCAACGATTCAACGATTCAACGATACAACGATCCAACGATGCAACAATCCAACGATGCAACAATCCAACGATCCAACAATCCAACGATCCAACAATCCAACAATTCAACTACCCTCGCGCCGCAGCGCGCTCAACTGGTCGGCGAGGATGCCGAACATAAACACAATGACCGACGAGAGGAGCGCGAGCATTGCGCCGGTGGGAATGTGAAACGCAGGGGCGATGTTCGCCGCATAGCGAAACACGCCCGACGCAATCCAGTACGCGACGCCGACGATAAACAGCGCGATGCTCGTCGGCAAGAATACTTTGAGTGGATCGAAGAGCACGATGATGCGAATAATCAACATCAGCGTATTCATACCATCACGAATCGGGTTGACGGTGCTGGTGCCAAGTCGTGGCGTCGTCGTGATGGGGACGTAGGCGATGTTGTAACCCTCTTTGAAACACGCGAGCGTCAACGTCGTCGTGAACGAAAAGCCGTTTGGCAGAATCGGCATAAAGCGCAGCGCGATGTCTTTGCGAAACGCGCGCAAACCCGAATTCAAATCGGGAATGTTCGTTTCGGCGAGATAGTTGGCGACCTTGCCCAGAATCCATTTGCCGGGGCGACGCAGCAGCGGCGCGTGCGAGCCCTTGCCGCGCGCGCCGACGACCATCTCGTTCTCTGGCAGCGCGTCGAGCAGGGGTTGAATGTACGCGGCATTGTGTTCGCCGTCCGAGTCCATCATCACAATCACATCGCCGCGCGCGGCGCGGATGCCGGTCTTGAGCGCAGCGCCGTACCCTTTGTTGACGCGATGGCGAATCACGCGCACGCCCGCGCGCGCGGCAATCTCGGCGGTGCGATCAGTCGAGCCGTCGTCAATGACGATGATCTCCGCGCGGTCGCGCCATTCGCGCAAGCCCTCCAGCACATCGCCGATGCTGGCTTGTACGTTGTAGGCGGGGATGATGATAGAGATTGGAGATTGGAGATTGGAGATTGAAGATTGCACTTTTTACCTTTTGACTTGTGCCAGCACGTAGCGATGATGCGCCCAAATCGCTTTGAGTTGCCAGGGGATTGGCGCGCGTTCGAGAAAGGTGTACCGATCAATGATGGCTTTGAGTTCAGGACGGCGTCCCAAATAGTAATCCATCGTACTCCACTGCCACCCCGCGCCCGAAAACTGCGCGTCCAGTTTCTTCGACTTGATGCCGAGTCGCCGCAGCACTTGCGCGGCAGGCATCACTGTATCGGGCCACGGCGGCACATCCAGCACGCCCTCCTCCACAATCTCCAATCTCAAATCTCTAATCTCTCTTTTGATTCGATTGATGTCCGCCCAGCGCTCGTCCACATAGTTCACAAAATCGCGTTCGAGCAAGTATTTTCGCATCAGGTAGCCGACCTGCACGCGGTTCGGCATCGCGACAAAGACGAGTTGGCGCGAGACGCGCGCCAGTTCGCGCAGCAGCGCGTCCGCGTTCGGCAAGTACCACAACGCCGCCCACTCCCACGCCAGATCGAACGCGCCATCATCGAACGGCAAGCGCGCAAAATCGGTGTGGTGGACGAACGTGGCGCGCAGGTTCAACTCGCTCCAAATGCGCGCGATGCCGCGCAAGCGTTCCGCATTGTCGTCCACGAGCGTGACCGCGCAGCCGCGCTGCGCGAACCGCACACTGTTGATGCCGCTCACGCCCGCCATTCCAAAAATCGGCGCTTCGAGGACGGTGTGAAGGTTGTAGCGACTGACGAGGCGGTCGAGATAATCGTTGAGGACGAGGCGTTCGTAAACGAGACCGAGTCCTTCGTTGTAATCGGTGAGATATTTTTGCCAGCGTTCCGCCGGCACGGGTTGCAGGTTTGCCATCGGCGAACTAGTTTACACGATTTTGCGCGATTTGTCGAATG
>DAOTYB010000329.1:0-18957 GCA_034435315.1 Anaerolineae bacterium
CGAACTTGTTCTTGCGTCGGGAGTGGTATTGGTGGCATCGCCACCATTATCGCTGACGTAGGTATACTTTTCAATACAAAAACCGTCCAAGTTCAGTCTTGGCTGAGTAGTTACCCGCGCGGACATTATTTATTGAAAATTCAGTAAGCGTCCTTCGGCTGCTCAGCCCGAAGATTGATCTTCGGGCGCTGCGCGAACGCGCACGCGCCTCGCCTGCGAAGGCAGGCGACCAGCCAACGGCTCACGCGCAGCGATTTCAATCGCGGTGCTGCCTAGACCTGACGGGTTTTGCAAACCCGTCAGGTCTTGAGATTCCTTTCCGCGTTTTCGATTCGTGGTCTCAAGATTTCATCCGCTAGATTTTTCATTCCCAGATCATTCCAAATCTGTGCGGCTTGACGATACGCCGTGAGCGCGTCGTTCCACTTGTCTTCATCCGCATCACAATCACCCAGGCGATAAAGCGCGCGCGCTTGGCTGTACGCGTCGCCAATTGCTTGGTAACTCGTGAGCGCAGCCCGAAAATTCTTGCGTGCCTCATCAAACTTTTTCTCGGCGCGTTGAATTTCACCGAGTGCAAGGTATACGTTCGCTTCGCCCAAACGGTCGCCGACGGCGCGGTACAACTCCAACGCCTGCCCGTAACTCGCCAGCGCAGCGTCCCGTTCGTCCCGAAACTGTTGGATGTCCCCCATCGCTTTCAGCACGTTCGCTTTCAGTTGTGGCGCATAGTCAATGCCTACACGCAACGCGTCATTCAGCCAACCCAGCCATTAATCCCACACGCGAAAAACGTTGTAGAGCCAATTGCGCGGCACGGTCGCCAAACGCGCCAGCAACTCACCTTCGTGTTTCTCACACGCCCACCGCACCGCCTCGCGCAGGTTTTCCAGTTCATCGCCAACGATCTCCTTGCTCTCTGACTTGACGCTGTAGTACTCTTCGAAAAACCCAATCAAAAATTCCGCGTGCGCGCGGTTCGTCGCATCGCGCTCGCCCGCCGCGTCCAGTTGCAGGCGCGCAAAATCGCGCACCAGATCGTGCAAACGCAAGCGCCCCACCTGTTCCGCCTTCATCACCAGCGATTCGTCCTGTAAGCGTTCGAGGTGCGTCCGCGCGTCCGCTTCCGCCTCACCCCACACCGCTGTTGCCGCACGCGGCGCAAAGCCACTCGGCGCAAAGACTGCCAGCGCGCGCAAACGCCGCTGATCGGCATCGTCCAAAGCATCGTAACTCAGCGCGATGTTCGCGGTGACGCTGTCCAAACGATCGGGCGTACTGCCGCGCTGCAATTCCTTCAAGCGATTCGTCAAGGTCTGGTTGAACGCGGCGATGGGGGTCGCGGAAAAATGGAGTTGCTTGCGGAGCCGACTCGCGGCAATATCGAGCGCGAGCGGGAGATAGCCGCACAAGCGGCACAACGTTTTTGCCGATTCGGCTTCGCGCGCGATGGTCTCAGCCAAGCCGTGCGCCTCGCGCAACAGTTCCAGCGCTTGCTCCTCGGTCATCACATCCAGTTCGATGACGCGCGCCACGCCCAGTTCGCGCTGGCGCGAGGTGATGAGCGCGGCGCACGGCGGTGACGGCGGCAGGAGAAATTTGAGCGCGGGGATCGCCGCTTTGAACACATCGTCAAAAAAGACGATGCACGGATTATCGTGGAACGCGGCGCGGAGTGTATCGTAGCGGCTCGACGCATCCGCGCGGGGATCAAACGTGATGCCGAGCGCGCGCGCGAGTTCGTTCTGCACATCCGCCAGCAGACGATCGTACACGCTGACCCAGATAACACGATGCGTGCGTTCGAGTTCGCCGCAGAGATGCTTGGCGAGTTCCGTCTTGCCAATCCCGCCCATCCCCGCGACACCCACAACAGCGAAGGTATTTCGCGCCTGAAGTGCGGCGCGCACATCGTCTTCGATTTTGCCGCGATGGACATAGTGCGCGGTGCGTGCGGGCGGCGCAGCCGAGCCGCGCGGTGGGCGTTCAGGCGGCAGCAAGTGAACGTCGCCTGTGATGATGGGCGCGTGTACGTCACCGCCAATTGCAACACTGCGCGCGCCAGTCGCGGAGACGTTGGGCGCGGGCATCGCCTCGTCCGATTTGGGCAGACCGGACGGCTCTTGCGCGCGCTTGCGTTTGAACTGAAATGTGAAAAACGGCGGCGTCGCCGTCAGTTCAATGCCCACAAACTCCATCTTGCGCGCGAGGAGAATCGTCAACAGGACAACGATAACCAGCGCGAGTCCCCACACCCACAGTGGCAAATTGGAAATTAGAGATTGGAGATTAGAGATTGGAGATTGCATACGCTCAATCGCAAATCGTAAATCGGAAATCGTTCGTCCTTCGTCTTTCGTCCTTCGTCATTCGTCGTTCGTCACCGAACAATCAACGGAAAATAGTACACGTACGGCAAAGCAATACGCGCGTAATAATCGTACGCGGCGCGCACGTCAATACGTCCATACCCTTGCACGTTGTTCGGATACTGCCCCGCGCCATCGTCGCCGCACAACTGCGTAATCGGCAAGCGCGTCGCGGTGACTGCCAGCACCGACTCGCTCAAGTCCACATTGCGCCGCAAACCGGGAAACGCCGACCACAAGAGCGCGACCGCGCCCGCCACGTGCGGCGTCGCCATCGAAGTGCCGGAACTGTACGCGTACGAATTCGTCGGACGGCTCGAACGCACCCCAACGCCGGGCGCGACCACATCGGGCTTGCGGCGATTGCTCCCGTCAACCGTCACCGGACCGCGACTGCTGAAACTTGCGATCGCGTCGCTGGAATCGGTTGCGCCCACCGTGATGGCGGAATCGTAAATCGCCGGCGGTTCGTTGATTGTCGCGCAACTGGGTCCGGAATTTCCCGCCGCTACCGCCATAAAAACTCCGGCGGCGCGCAAATTGTCCATCGCCGCGAGCAAGGTGTTCGCCGTGCATCCTTCCGCCGGCGTACAGGCGTACGAATTTCCCACCACATCGGGACGCTTGTCGGGGTCGGCATTTTGCCGATTCAAGTCCCACGGCGCGAGGAAAAAGTCGAAACATTCCAGATAGGTGCTGGGACTGCCCCACCCCTCTTCCATATTGCGACACGCGATCCAGCGCGCGCCCGGCGCCACACCGATTTGATTGCCCGCGCCATCATCACCGATGCCGGTGCCGGTCGTGTGCGTGCCGTGTCCGTGATCATCGCACGGCGCGGCGACGCTGTAGCCACACGGATTTGTGCCGTTACCGTTCAGGTCGAAATGAATCGCGTCCCACCAGTTAAAGTTGTGATTCGCCGCGCCATTCCAGCCGCGATAGCGCGCTTGCAGCGCGGGGTGCGTCCACTGCACGCCGGTATCCGCGTTCGCGTACACGATGCCTTGTCCTGTGTAACCGAGCGCCCACACCGCTGGCGCGTTGATCTTGCTGATGTTCCACTCGATTCCGTTCGGCGCGGTGGGCGCGTTCTCCGCGCGCGGCAAATTCACGCGAAACGCGCGATCCGCTTCGATGGCGAGTACGTCCGCGCGCGCTGCCAGCGCGTCCACGACCGCGCGATCGCCTTCGACGACGAACGCGTTGACGACGGTGAAGGCGCGATAGCGCGCGCCGAGCGCGTCGAGTTGCGCGCGCAGCGCGGGTTGCGTCGCCTGCACGGCGCGGCGCAACGCGTCATAGACGATGCGCCCGCGCGCCGCGCGATTCGGTTCGGCGGCGGCGAGCGCGCGCACATTCGGCTGCGCTTTCAAGACGACGATAAAGCGCGCGGTCGCACCCTCCGCCGTATCCGCCAGCACGCGCGGATCCACGCGCGCGGACGGCGCGAAGGTCGAGCCGGACAAGGCAACCATTAACACGAGCCAGAGGATTCCTCTCAGCGCAACGCCCATTTTCCTATTGCCGATTGCCGATTTGCGATTGCAGATTGCTGATTGCTGATTGCTAATTGCACTCCAATCGCAAATCGCAAATCGAAAATCGAAAATTCCTCCGTCCTTCGTCCTTCGTCCTTCGTCCTTCGTCCTCCGTCTCCTCGAACGCGCGCAAAATCTGTCGCGCGCTCACCTCCCACGAGAATCGTTTGACGTTCTCGAATCCGCGCGCAATCAATTTGGCGCGCAGCACGTCATCAGTCAGCGCGCGCGCGAGTGCGCCGGCGATGGCGTCCACATCGAGCGGATCGAAAAAGAGCGCGGCGTCGCCAGCGGCTTCGGGCAGCGACGAGGTCATCGAGCATACGACCGGCGTGCCGCACGCTTGCGCCTCCAGAATCGGCAAACCAAACCCCTCGTGCAAACTGGGAAACGCGAACACGCGCGCGCCGCTGATGAGCGCGGGGAGGTCGGTGGCGGGGACGTAGTCGAGGATGGAGATTGGAGAGTGGAGATTAGAGATTGGAGATTGGAGATTGGAGATTGGGATGCGCGTGAAGAATTCATCGGAGAGCCAGCCACGCTTGCCCACAATCACCAATCTCAAATCCCTAATCGCTAATCGCTTCATCGCTTCAACAAGGCGCACATAATTTTTACGCGGCTGAATCGTGCCGATGGTCAGCACATAGTCGCCACTGAGACGATACTTGGCTTTGACGGACTCGATGCGCGCGGCGTCGCGCATCGGTTGATAGAGTTGCGCGTCGTACGCGGGATACACGACCAGAATTTTTTCTGGAGGGACGCGAAAAAAACGGATGAGGTCATCGCGCGTGGATTCGGAATCGGCAAAGATGCGCGCGGCGCGACGCGTGCTCCACCAGACCGCCCAGTTGTGATACGCGCGCTGGAGCGGTGGATGCGCGTCGGGAAAATACACCTGCCCTGTGTCGTGAATCGTGACGAACGAACGCCGCGGATGAACGAGCGGCAAGACGTGCGCGGGCACCCACAGCACATCGGGCGCGCGCGTGAGCATTTCGTACGAAAGGCGCGCGTGCGTCCAGAGGCGCGGAAAGGGGATGGTGCGTATCTCGTATTGCGTAGTGCGTAATGCGTTGTGCGTGAAACGTGAAGCGAGAAACGTGAGATGCCCATCAGCAAAAAATTCGGGCGCGACGCGTTCGCGCGTGTAGAGCCGATACTGATTCCGCCGGTCCAACGCAAGAAGCGCGCGAATCAGTTCACGCGAGTAAATCTCGGTGCCGGTCGGCGCGGCGCTCGTCGCGCGCGAAGCGTCAATTCCAATCAACATAGTCGAATAGTCCGGTAGTCGAGTAGTCCAATGTCCAGTAGTCAGTCGCGCAGTTGAACAATCCGACTACGCGACTATCCGACTACCCGACTACACGACTACCCACCACCCGCTCAATCTCCTCCACCGCAATCACTCCCACGCGCAGAATTTTGGGCGGGTCGGTGGTCACATCAACGACGGTGGAAGGGACGTTGCCGCGCGTCGCGCCACCATCGAGAATGAGCGGAATGCGTCCTTCGAGTTGCGCGCGCACCTCCTCCGCGTTCGCGGGATCGCGTCCGCCCGAAATGTTCGCGCTCGTCGCGGCGAGCGGCACACCCAGCGCGTCAATCAACGCGCGCGTGATGCGATGATTCGGCACACGCACGGCGACCGTATCGCCACCCGCAATCAAAATCCTGGGCACGCGCGCGGACGCAGGCACGACGAGTGTGAGCGCGCCAGGCCAGAACTTGGCGGCAAGTAAACGTGCCGCGTCAGGAATTTCGCGTGCCACCAGATTCAAATGCTCGGCATCGGAGAGCAGATACGGAATCGCTTTGCCGCGCTCGCGCGTTTTGACGACAAACAACTGTTCGATGGCGTGTTCACTAAAACCGTGCGCGCCCACACCGTACACCGTATCCGTCGGAAACGCAATGACGCAATGCGCGCGCAACAACTGCACCGCTTGTTCGAATGCCTGAGGATCAGCGGCGGGAAGAACTTGCGTTACACTCTGACCAATGACGAATGACGAATGACGAATGACGAACGCTGTCATCCTTCGTCGTTCGTCCTTCGTCCTTCGTCCTTCGTCCTTCGTCTTTCGCCTTTCCTCCGTCCTTCGTCCTCCATCCTTCGTCCTCCGTCCTTCGTCCTTCATCCTTCGTCATTCGTCCTCCAACACAAATCGCTCAATCACCACTGCCGCGCCGTCGTCCTCTGCGCGCGGCGCGATGAAATCGGCAATCGCTTTGACGCGCTCGATGGCGTTGCCCATCGCCACGCCCATACCCGCCCACTCGATCATCGAGCGGTCGTTGTCTTGATCACCCAGCGCGAGGACCTGTTCGCGCGGAATGTTCCAGCGTTGCGCGAGCCACGCCGCGGCGTTTCCTTTCGACGCGTCGCGATGCGTCAGTTCGACGTAGGTGTGCCACGACTGAACGACTTGCAATGCGTTGCCGAATCGAATTTTCAACTCGATGAAGAGTGATTCGGTCACCGATTCATCGTTGATGAAAATGATCTTTTGCGGTTCGCCCGGCAAAGCGCGCGCCAGATTCGGGACGACATGCAAATAATCGCGATAAATGTCCACGAATTTTTCGATGGATGGCGAAAGGCGCGGCGTGTAAAACTCGTCGGCGATGCATGCCAGCACCGCCAGATCGTCACTTGCACACTCGATCACCTCGCGCGCCAGATCGAGCGGCACGGTCTTTTGAAACAACACGCGTTCCGATGGCACATCGCGAATCGTTGCGCCGTGATCGCAAATGATCGCGCTGGTCAAACCCAGATCGCGCGCAAACGGCACCGCCGTCCGATACATTCGTCCTGTGGCGATGACGACGCGCACACCGCGCGCTTGCGCGCGCTGCACCGCCTCGCGCAGACGCGGCGTGAACGGTTGTTGATCAGCGCGGAGCGTGCCATCGAGATCGGCAACGATGAGTTGGAAAAAGTGGTTCATATTCAGTGTTCAGTGTTCATGCAGTATTCAGTGTTCGGTGGTTAGTCCACACGTACGTTGGACAGAGCAATAGGATTGCCAAGATTGTCGAATCCGTCTTCACGTGGAAGGTACATTCCTGCCGCGATTCGATATTCGCCGGGCGGAATGTCCCGCAGCGCAATCACGTGACGATCTGTGACGATTTGACCGGGCAACCAGCGCGTCGTTGGTGTGAGACCTTGATCGGGTATGCCATCGCTTTGCGCGACGAGTTGTCCTGTCGCATCGAGCAGATGCGTGTAACTGTGATAATCGCGCGCCATTTCGCTCAGCGCGAACCAGTGCAACGTCACGTACAACGATGCGCCCGCGCGCTCGATGGTATAGCCGATGAGTTGCACGCGCGCGTCCAGCGTTGCATTCACAGCGAACGGCATCGGCGCGCGCGGCGCGCTGGCGCGCCACGCGAACAATGCCGCGAGGATAATCAACGCACACAGCAAGGCAGCGAACGCGCGGCGTTGCGTCATTAACAATGCTATCCCCACACCGAGTAGCGTCAGCAATGATACCACATTCATCATCGAACGTAAAGGCGTGTCTTCAAAACGAAACTCGACGCGATGCTCACCCGGCGGCACCGCGACGGTCACGATACCAAGTGAGCCGCGCGGATACGTGCGCGCAGGCACACCATCAATGTACGCTTGCCAGCCCGGAAAGAAAAATGCCTTCAACGACAACTCGAACGGTTCGGTTGCGGAGACGCGCAGCACGCGCGCGTACAAACCATCGCGCTCGATCTGCACGCTCGGCTGCGCGCGCGTCGCATCGGGTGGCGAGAGCGCGGGCTTGATCAGCGGCGCGTAAATGTTTTCGAATTCTCGCACCGTCGCCGGCAAAAATTCGCGCGTCCAGCCCCACCCCATCTGCGCGACGACGTACGCGCGATCGTCCGCGCGCGTCAAGTCCACCTGCGCGTCGTCGAGCGCGAACGCGCGCAGCGGCAAGTTGGCAATCCCCAGCGCGATGAGGACGAGCGCGAACAGCGGCGCGACGAATCGCTGCGCGCGCCCGCGCGCCAGCGCGTCGCTCAGCCACTGCGCCCACACGCCCATCAAGAACGCGATGCCCAGCGTCGCAAGAATCTGAAACCGCCAGGGGAATTGCATAAAGCGCAACGTGGGAATCGCGTACCACAGCGGCGCGGACAGCGTGAGCGTCATAAAGATCGAGAACGCGACGACAAGCGCGAAGAATAAAACGTGAAGCGTGAAGCGTGAAACATGCACATCAGCAGGCAGTTGGCAGTAGGCAGTTGGCAGTCGCTCTGCCCACCTGCCCCAGCCAATCGTCTGCCATCTGCCGCGTGAACGGCGAATCCAAAAACGCAAAACTTGAAACAGAGCAATGACGCCGGCAAGCAAAGCGAGAATCGTCTGCGGAAACCCAAACGCGCGTTTGAGCGCGTCACTCTGCGGAAGGTATGTGTATGCCAGCGCGGGCGCGAAAAAATCGGCAGGGTGGACGAGACGGCTCACCAAAAATCGCGCGAGCGATGCCGATTCGACGTACACCAGATGCAACTCGGCGAGCGCGGGCACCCAGTAAAACGCGGCAAGCGCGAGCGCGATGACGATGGCGACAAGCCCAACGACCGCCGACCACCGACCGCCGACCGCCGACCGATGACCGCCCTCCTCCCTCCAATCTCCAATCTCCAATCTCCAATCTCTAATCCCCAATCTCCAATCTCTCACCTCCAACGCAAACAAAAACAACACATACACCACCAACAGCGCGGCAAATTGCATCGCGGTCAAGTGATGCGCGAGGATGATCGCGGCGAAGACGATGACGAAAGACGAAAGACGAAAGACGAAGGACGAGGGACGAAAGACGAAGGACGAAGGACGGGGGGTGAAGGACGCCAGCGCGAGCGGCAACAAACTCATCGCGAGCATTTCGGGAAAATTGCCGCGCACGTACGCATCGGAAAGCAGATAGGGCGAGTAGGCGTACGCGATTGCTGCCACAAATGCCGCGCGCTCACTCAACCACGCGCGCGCCAAGAGGAACATCGAAAACGCCGCGAGCGCAAAGGTCGTCGCAATCGTCAATTTAATCGCCGCGATGTACCCCGCGCCTAAAAGGTGAAACACCTCGGCGAGGTAATACATCAGCGGCGGATAATAGTTCAGCACCGGCAAGCCATAGCCGTACGCCGCAAGCGGAAACCAGCGCGGAAAAAATACCCCTTCACCGATGGCGCGATCCAACTCGAACAGCCGATAGAGATGAATCATCCCATCGGAAGAGGCAAAATATCCAGCCGGCAAGAGGAAAAGCGTCGCAGGAACGAGCGCGAGGACCAACCACCCTGCGCGAAAAATTGAACGACTCAACGCAGACCACGCTGGCGCAAAAGATCATCCAGCCAGCGCGCCTCCGCTTCCGTAAGGTTCGGTGGCGGTGGCGGTTGGTGATAATCAATCAGCGAGGCATAGCCCCCGCGTTCGTACACCGCAGCCACCGCCACGCCCAAATCCAGCGCGACATCTGGATCCGGTTCGAGGAGCGGCACCGGCAACACTGGCAATGGATCGCGCAACTGCAGGGGCCACACAGAGACGCGCGGGCGACGCTCGGCATGGCTCAGCATCAGCACGTACGCCGAGGGTCCCACCGGTTTTTCGAGCGGCATCCGTTCACCGCCGCGCAACAAATCCAGTTCGATCAAGTGCGCCGGCGATCGCAACAGATCGCGCCGCTTGCGTTGATAGTCGGTGTACGCTTCGTGCCCCGGTCGCTTGTTGACCGGCGAAAGAATCTCGATAGCTGTCACCAGTTGCATCGTCCCGACCTGATGAACCGCCACAAACGCCAGACGCACCGGAATATCCACCGCCACAATACTTTCCACCGGCGCCGGCGTGATGACCGCTGTTGCCGCAACGACACCCGCTTGCGCGGGAACGTGCCAGACACCCACATCAGGACGAACGCCACGCACATCGGTAATGTGAATGGTCTCGTACGTAACGTACGGCACCAACCGCGCGACGTAACGCGGTTGAATCACTTGATTCAGTCGCGCGCGAATCTCCGATGCAAGGTCATTGTGAAAATCGGGCCAGATTTTGGGATCCTCGATGTACGGATCCATTCCGGGAAAAGGCGAAGGCATCGTTTCACCTCCTTGCCTCCGATTATACGCCGATTTGCCAAAATCGTCTATTTGATTCGCACTGTCGTCAACACGATGCGATCCGCGCCATCATCGAGCAACACGCGCGCGTTCGTCGCCGAGAGATACATTCCAATTTCGATGCGATACTCGCCCGGCGCAAGGTCGCGCGGAATTTTCAAGCGATGCCGATCGCGCAGCACCTCACCCACCTGCCAGCGATTCGTCGGAAACAATCCGCTGAACGGTGGACTATCGGCATCCGCGACGACGCGCCCTTGCGCATCAATGAGATGCACGAACACGGTGTACGCTTCGTCCACCGCGCCGTCCGCGCGCCAGATCAAATCGAGTGGGAGCGTTTGACCGCGCGCGATCTCGCGCGCGCCATTCCAACCCAAAAACGTGATCGCGTTTGCCAGACGCGCGTTGTGCGGATGCTCGATGTGCGCGACACCAAACTCGCCGACGCGAATCGTGCCAAGCATCACGTGAAACTCGCGCGTGTAATCCGAAGTGCGCGTGTCGAGGTCGTACACGTACCAGTACAAATCGAGGTGATACAGACCGGCGGGCGCATCGTCGGGCAGATGAATTGTCCACGCGCTCCGATACACCTCACCCGCTTGCCAGCGATACGTCGGAAAATAGTACGAGCCGGGAAAGCCGGCGTAATCGCCAATCAGTTTGCCGCTCGCGTCTTGAAGACGCAACAACGCGGAATACATTGGATACATTCGCGCGAGCGTGCGATAGTACACCAACACGCGCAGCGGCTTGCCGGGTTGTGGCGGTTCGGGACGCACGTCAAAGCCAAGCACCTGCGTTTCGGGAACGATGCGCGCGTCGCGCAGCGCGTAACGCGGTTGCGGCTCACCGAAGAACGGGAGTGGCACCGCTTGCACCGAGCGCGGACCTGATACGTTGCGCGATTCGGGAAAGAACTCGACGTTGTAGAACGGACGCTTTAACTCGCGCGCGCGCGTCATCATTCGTTCGAACTGGGGCCAAATGGGCGAGACGTTGGTGATGAGCAAATCGGGGCGACGATTCTCGACGAACTGGAAATAGCGCAACGGTTGCGAAATTTCCCACGGCGCGATCACCACCGCGTTCAGCGCGAGATCGTCTTCCAGCACCACCAGCGCATAGTCGCGCGGCGCATAGTTTTGACTCTCGTCGAGACGTGCAAAGTTGCCAACGAGCGAACTCGCCGGCAACGCGACGAGCGCAACCACGCGCAGCGCGCGCGGCACGCGCGCTACCGCGCGCAACAACGCCTCCACGCCAAACGCAAACCACACTGCCAGCGCGAGGTAGAACAGCGAAAAATAGTAAATCGTCGAATGTGCCGCGCGCAAGTACACCGAAATAAATCCCACGCCGAGCGCGAGCACGGCAAACAGCGCGAACATCTGGCGCGCGCGCCGAAACGCGATGCTCGCGCCCAGAATCACCAGCGCGAGTCCTACGCCGAACTGTTGCCACAACAACCTGAGCGCGTTGTTGATGCGATTCGATTCCTCCACGGGTGATTCAAAACCAAACTTGTAACTGTACCCCAGACCCGTCACCAGTTCAAAAAAGCCGCGCACGGTGTTGTTGTAGTACGCGGTCACTGTCCCCTTGAGCATCGCATCGGCGCGCGGGTACAGTTCCCAGTTCTGCGGGTCTTGCTGCGCGATCCAGTAATTGGCGCGAATCGGAATGTAGGCGTACAACAACAGCGGCAACAGCAGGCATACCGCCGCGCGCGCGACCAGCGCGCGTGTGAGGCGCGCGCGAGCAAACCACAGCACGAGCGCGAACGCCGGCGCGCTGAACGCGATGACCAGATGATTGGTCAGCCCCAAGCCAAAAACGAACGCGGCGGCGTACAGGTCGCGCGCGCGCTGCTCGTGATACCAGCGCAGCATCAGAAAAATCGCCAGCACGCCAAGCAACAAGTGCAAGCCGTACACTTTGGTTTCCAGCGCGCCGCCCCAAATCGAAGGCATCACCGCGAAAAAACTCGTCGTGAGCGCTGCCGCCGCGCGCGATACGCTCACGCGGCGCAGGAGCGCATACACCAGCGGAATCGCCAGCGCGGTGGTGACGACGGAAATCAAATTGACGCGGAACGCTACATCGCCAATCGGCAAGAAAGTAAAAAGTTTGCCAAGCAAAATGTAGAGTGGATACCCCGACGCGTGTGGCACACCAAGAATGTACGCCATGTATTGAAATTCGCCGCTATCGCCATCGAGGACGGTGGGGGGCATCGTGCGGAGATACAGCACGAACGCGCCGAGTCCCAGAACAATCGCGAGCCAGCGATCTACCCTGTCGGAAAAGTGATTACCTGATTCGGTCCCAAACGTACTCCAGGCACTCTTCGTCTGTCCTTGGTCGTTCTTCAAAATTCCAACACTCCCAGCATAATCAAGATCATCGCGGCAAGCATATACAGCGAAGCAAATTTATACAGAACAAAATTCAAAGTGGGGGATTGACGCACAGCACTCCATACTGCCGTACCCACCAAGGCACCTCCCAACCACAGGGCAAGGTGAAAGTAATTCCAGGGAAGACGTATCTGCCATGCGGCGACCAGCATCGCCACGACCGCCAGCGCGGTGGACAACCCCACCATCACGCGTGTGAGCCATTCGCCATAGGTGTTGGGAAAGATTGGCACCCCTGCCGCGCGATACTGGTCAGCGTACTTGATGCCAAACGTCAAAATGTGCGTGGGAATCCAGAAGAGAATCGCCAGCGCGAGCAGAATCCCGATTGCATCAACCTGTCCTGTGCCCAACGCACGCCCCGCCAGAATCGGCATCGCTCCCGCGATCCCACCCCACACGATAGACCAGGGCGTACGTCGTTTGAGCCACATTGTGTACATCACCACATCGAAAAAACTGCCGGCCAAGACCAGCGCGCCGTACAGCGGATGCAGCCACCACGCGCCGCCAATTCCCAAAAGCACCATTACACTCCCCAGCACCGTCGCTTCACGCACCGAGATTCGTCCGGCGGGCAAGGGACGTTGACACGCGCGCAACATTTTCGCGTCAATGTCGCGATCCCACACCATATTCAACACTGTGCTACCCGCAATCGCCAGAAACAAGGTGACGCCAAGCGCGAGAACCAACTCGTTGCTATGCCAGGGACAACGCGCGCTAAAATAACCGACTAGCCCTGTGACGAGTAGTAGCCCGGTCTGCAAACTTTTGGTCAGTGCCCAGTACATTCGCAAGCGAGAGAGTATCGCGTTCATCGGCTTACCTCCTCGAATATACACCTACTACAGGAATAACCCCTCTCATCTCCCTGCCTCCTGCTCTCCTCGCAAAGCAGGGAGAGCAGGGAGAGATGGGAAGGGGTGTGTGGGCAGGCGGCTGCGCCGCCTCCCCCACACACCCCTCTTTCGTATCCCTCTCCCCACGCCGCAGAGCAGCGCGGGGAGGGGACTAGGGGGGTGGGGCTATTTCCCGATAGATAGCACGGTTCGAGTGATTATCCTGTCGGGGCGAAAAATCTTTCGCCCCAACGGGCGAAAAATCTTTCGCCTCAACTAAGCGGAAAAAACCTTTGCATAGTTAGCCAAAGCGCTCTTCCTTCCACGGATCACCGCGCATATGATAGCCGTAACTTTCCCAGAAACCGGGACGATCCTCTGCCATAAATTCGATACCGCGCAACCATTTGGCAGATTTCCAAAAGTACAAATGCGGCACCAGCAAGCGCAACGGATAGCCGTGCTCTGGATCGAGCGGCTTGTCGGCGTACTTGTAGGCAAGCAAGACGTTCTCGTCTTTTAACATTTCTTCGAGCGGTACGTTCGCCGTAAAGCCGTACTCGCAGTGTGCCATAATGAATTTTGCTTCGGGTTTGGGTCGCGCGTTTTCCATCACCCACGACCACGGCACACCTTCCCACGCCGTATCGAACTTGCTCCATCGCGTAACACAATGAATGTCAGTGACGATGCGTTTGGTGGGCAAGCGCAAAAATTCCTCCCACGTCAAACAGATTGGATTTTCGACCAGCCCAAAGATTTTGTAGTCCCACGTTTGGGGATCAAAGGGAGGAACGTTGCCATAGTGCAACACCGGAAATTTCTCGGTGAGGTATTGTCCCGGCGGCAACCGTCCCGCTCTGGAATCGAACGGTCGTTGGGGTTGAGCGCGTTTCAAACGCAATACTCTATCGAGTGGTTGAAACATTTTTACCTCTCCTTGATTGCCGATTGTCCATCACTGGCTCGGTTACAGTATATCTACTTTGTCCTCGCAAATCAAGATAGCCACGCACACATCTTGACTTTTCTCTCCGAGAATGATAGACTTGGTGCACGCGCGAACGCTTGATTAGGCAGCAGTGGCGGAAACTGTTTTGCTGGTAGGCAATACACCGTAGAGGACGACAATCTGCGGCGGTCGCATTTTCACAGGGAGGAAACCCAGATGAAAAACAAGTGGATGCTCATCACAGCACTAGCACTCGGCATCAGCGCGCTGATGCTCCTGAACGGCACGTACACCCTGGCGCAAGGTCCCGTCAACACACATCCCCGCGCGGCTCTGTATGTTGACAATCAATGGCATGTCATTCCTCCAGACACGCGTTTGTGGTACACCTTCGATTTGAACGAAATCCGTTTGCCCGTCGAAATCATTTTGTACGATGGACAGACCAAACGCTTGCTCTTTAACGTTTACACATCGGACCAGATTGGCACAGGGAGTATCGGCAATCCGATTGGACGTGCCGGGTCGCCACCGCGTTCGACCGATTTAGTGTGGAGGGGCGCGTTTTCAGGACGCGGCACGATTTTCATCGAAGTGATCAATCCGACCAGCACGGCACAACCGTTCCTGCTGGAAGTTTCTGGTCCCAGTTTCATTCCGCGCGCGCAACTCCCCGCGCCGACGCCACTCGCCACGCCCACGGCGCCATCGTCGACGATTGACGTGTTGCAACTGCTCACTTTTCCGGCGATTGCCACACTGCGCGCGCCGCTCACTCCTCTGCCCACCGCGACTCCCACGCGCGGCGCGCTGGTGCTACCCACTCTAACCCTGACACCCACACCGCAAACGATTGTCATCGTCATCGTGCCCGCTACCGCCACACCGATACCCACACCGCTCGAACCACCCACACCCATCCCGATTGTCAACGACTGGTGGTTGAATGCGTTCTATGTGGTCAACAATCGCACCTACACGATACCCGAAAACGCGGAACGCTGGTTCGCTTTCGATTACGCCGGCGATCGCTCCAAAGTCGAGATTCGTATCCCTGGCGGTAATGAACTGAAACTCCAGTTCCGACTCTACACGCTCGAGCAGGTCTTGCGATACCCGGCAGAGATCGCGCCGACAGGCGTTGGCACGGCACCGCGCGATTCAAACGATCTGGTCTGGGCAGGCAGTTTCCCCTTTCGCGGCAAATTCTTCATTCAGGTTGTCAACCCTGAACCAGCAACCAAACAATATCAAATTCAAGTGATTGGTGGTAGCGTCACACTGGGTCAATAACAAATTGGACGAGGGGCGGATCCCCACTTGCCCCTCGTTTTATTTGCCTGCATCGGCTCTCACCGCATTGCGGGCATCATCGCGACAGTTACATGCCTCGCGCCATTCTGTGCCACGCTGCATCGTTCCATTGTAGGGCTGTTTAGCCGGAAAAATCGTCCATCCCGAAAGCACCAGCGGCACAGTCTCAACACCAATCCACTGACCGTTGTACAAACGCGCGAAATGCAAATGACTTGCACTCGCCTCACCACCCTCGCACGACGGATGCCCAATCCGATCGCCCGCCTGTACGCGCGTCCCCACCGCCACGCGTCCCGCTGTGGCAATGTGCAAGTACAACAACGTCCAGCCCTGACCTTGAAAATCACCGTGGCTCAACGAAATCATCACGCGACCGCGTTCGGCACGAATGACCTTGCCCGCTGCCGCCGCGACCGCCCAGCGCCGCGAGACCAGACAACTTCCTGAGCCCGAAATGTCGTTCGGTGTGAAATCCACTGCCGACCAAGCAGCCAAATCGCCCCAACCACTGTGCGGTCCACCAGTATAGTACCACACCTCGCCATCGCTCCACGGCAAGCGGAGTGGTGGTTGTTTCAAATCGGGTGGCACCAGCGGCTCGATTGTCAGCACATTCGGATCGCCAAACAGCCGGCGATACGTCGCGATAAAACCACGCTCGCTGATGTGATGCTGCCATACCTCCCAACCGTACAATTGCGCGAGGACATTTTGCACCGCGACCGTACCGGGATTGGCATTTGCCGCCAGCCGCACGCGCGAGCGATCCTTCAATCGAAACGCGCCGAGACGCCCGGTGATCTTGCCATAATAACCCTCGTTCAAACGATTCGCTGCCCAACTTAGATGAAAAAACAATCCCTGCCGCTCGTTCATTCCAAGCGGATAGACGATCTGCTCAGACGTGAGATTTGTTCGCGTGACCCAGCCGCTCTGGTGTTCCAACAGCGCGAGCAACACACGTGGACCAACACTATAGCGTTCCGCGACCAGTTGGACAATCTGCGCGCCGCTCAACATCTCACCTTCCACGCGTTCGCGATACGTGGCGAGATAACCATTGAATTGCTCAACCACTGCCGCCACATCGAACGACGCATAGGCAGGACTGTACACCACTTCGGAATCGGGTAACAACTTGTCCCCGGGCGCGCCGCGCGTGACGACCACCGGCACCTGAAGCACCTGACCGATGTAGAGCGTATTCGGGTCGGTGAGTTCATTGAGACGCATCAACTCGTCCAGCGAAACACCATAGCGCGCTGCCAGCGCGCCCAGTGTATCCCCAGCGCGTACCGTGTAGTACTCTAGAATCGTCGCGACGGGTGGAGTCGGTGTCCACACAGGGGTAGTGGTGACCACGACCGCTACCCTGGTGACCGCAGGCGCCGCGCGCGTATCGTCACGTGATTGGGTGAGCGGCGCGGCACAGGCACTCAGCACACTCAGCACCAACGCGAACATCCCCGCACCAAGGGCGAAGGACACACGAGGCAGGGCAAATGTTCTCATGGCGTCAACCGATGCAAATCGCGCGGAAAGAGCGTGGCTTGACGCACGTTCGCCAGATCGCACAGTTGCATCACCCAGCGCTCCAGACCAATCGCGAAACCACCGTGTGGCGGCATCCCATATTTCATCGCTTCGAGATAGTACGCAAACGGCTCGAGCGGATAACGCATCCGCGCAAGCGCGGCAAGATAATCCTCGTAACGATGCAACCGCTGGCCCCCCGTCACCAGTTCAACGCCACGAAACAACAAATCGAACGAATACGAATAGGCAGGATCGTGTGGATCGGGATGTGTGTAGAACGGTCGCTTTGCCATCGGATAGCCCACGACGAACACAAAATCCGAATCAAAGTTTTCGCGCGCCCACTCGCCTAGCCAGCGTTCATGTTGCGGTGCCAGATCGGGTTCGCCACGACAATCCACGCCGTACTTTTCGTAGATGAGTTGTTGAGCATCTCGAAAATGAATGTGCGGAAAGGTCTCGGGCGCGCGCGGCATTGTCACGCCAAGTAACTCTAACTCGGTCGCATGACGTTCCGCCAGCCACAGCAACAGATAGCGCATCAAGCGCGTGAGTAAAGTGATGATGGTAAAATGATTTTCGATAAATCCCATCTCCACATCGAGACTGACATACTCGTTGAGATGTCGCGTCGTGTCGTGCGGTTCGGCGCGAAACACCGGTCCCACCTCGTACACGCGCTCGAACACGCCGACCATCACCTGCTTGTAGAATTGCGGTGACTGGGCAAGAAACGCGGGCTTGCCAAAATAATCTACCGTGAACACGTTCGCCCCGCTTTCGGTTGCCGATGCTACCAGTTTGGGTGACTGGATTTCGACAAAACCTTCGCGGTTGAGAAAATCGCGAAAGGCCGCCATCGTGGCAGCGGCAAGGCGCAAGCGCGCGCGCTGGCGCGGATGACGCCAGCCAATCGTCGCGTGGTCAAGAAACACATCAAGCGAGGCTTTGATGCCGGGTTTATGGAGCGGAAAAGGTAACGTATCGGTGACGCGCGTGATGACGCGCAGCGTCAAGTCGTGCAACTCGAATCCGCCCGGTGCCTGCGCTTCCGCCACAACGACACCACTCACTTCGATGACACTTTCCGCGCGCGCGTCACGCAGGGCTGCCAGTACCGCCGCGTCTTGTGTAACTGCTTGCACCACCCCATAGCCATCGCGCAACAGAATGAAATTGATTTTGCCCAGCGCGCGCACGTGATGCAACCAGCCGTGCACGACCACGCGTTGCCCGGCGTACGCGTGCAGTTGAGTCGTCCGAATGTGTTCCATCGTGGCTCCTTGTGCTACACTCCCATCGAATAGCAACATTCCCCCCTGCGTCCCGTGAAAGGACGAGGGGGGAACTCGTGGTGCCACCTTTCTTCGCGGCCAAGCCGCCTCGTGCGGCTCGTTAACGGGAGCCAGCCGCGCCGTGAACCACGCGGGAGGTGTTTTTCGCGCCGGCGGAGATGCCGCTTTCTCAGCAGACGCTCAAGGAGGGTCTTGACGGCTCTCTGTAATCCCGTCTCGGCGTTACTCGTCTCCCTAACGACGTTGCGCTGTTTATAGCACAAGTGAGAAAATTGGTCAAATGAATAACCCTGCCATTTGATTCTGCAAGGTCGTACGGCTATAATCCATATCAGCGCATCACTCTAAGCAAAAGTTTTTTTCCGCAGGATAATTACTCAGCCGTCCTATCCATCGCGAAATAGCCCCACCCCCTAGAGCCCATATGCGTCAACTTAAGGCTGGCACTTGCTCCATTCCTCGCCCCCTCCTTCGCCTGAATTTGGGAGAGGGGAGGGTTGTAATGCGGCATTCCCCGCTTAAGTTGACGCGTATG
>DAOTYB010000330.1:0-10678 GCA_034435315.1 Anaerolineae bacterium
ATGCACAATATCCCGCGCCAGCGCTTTGAATTTCAAATGCTCTACGGCATTCGCTCGGATTTGCAGCGTCAACTAGCCGCCGGTTTCTCACTGACAACAAGTGAACCCGGGCTGAGCAGTTACGGTTTCTGGGCAGGTTAGAAAACTCAACGAAATAGATTGCTGACCAGAAAAATGACATTCGCCGGGCGTTCTGCCAGGCGACGCATAAAGTACGGATACCAGTGCGTGCCGCACGGAACATACACGCGCATCGTGTATCCTTCGGCGGCTAGTTGACGCTGCAAATCCGAGCGAATGCCGTAGAGCATTTGAAATTCAAAGCGCTGGCGCGGGATATTGTGCATCGCCACGTATTGCTTTGCCCAGCGGATAATTTTCTCGTCGTGCGTTGCCAGATCAAGATAGGCGCGGTGTGTGTGCACGGAATCGAAAAAGAGTTGCGCGAGTTTGATCAAGTTGGCGTCCACATCTTTTTTCCGGGGAAACGCCACCGTCGCCGGTTCCTTGTAGGCGCCCTTGCACAGCCGAATGTTTGCGTCGAGTGCCATCAAGTCTTTGAAATCCTGCTCACTGCGATACAGATAACTTTGAATCACGATACCGACGTTATCGAATTCCGCGCGCAGTTGCTTGAACACATCGAGCGTGATTTGCGTGTGTTTGGAATCCTCCATATCAATCGTGACGAGCGTGCCGACTTCACGCGCGCGCGTCAGAATTTCGTGCACATTCGCCAGACACAAGTCGGTGCGAATGTCCAGCCCCATCTGCGTCAGTTTCAGCGAGAGTTGGGACGACACCTGGTTGGTCGCAATCGCATCGAGCGCGCGCAGGTAGCCGTCCTTCGCCGCGCGCGCCTCTGCCTCGTTGGTCACACTCTCGCCCAGTTGATCGAAGGTCACCTCAATTCCTTGCGCGCGTAATTTTTTAACGATCTGAATCGCTTCGTCAATCGTCTCACCCGCCACAAAGCGACGCGAGACGCGCCGCGAGAGGGGAAAACTCACGACGAATCGGCGCATGAGCGCGTTGGTGGACATTGCTAGAAATAAATCGCGCAAGATTGGCATCGTATCCTCCTTGATTCGATGTGTCCCTCTTCCTGTGTTCAAATATACTCGCAAATGGTGAAAAGCGCAACGTGGGTGATTTTGCACTAGGCTGATTCTGCGTATAATAGGCAAGGCAAAGACGTATTCCCCGGATTTCCTCCTTTGCCCGTTCCCCCAGGGGTAAGATGCTGTTTACTGAGGAACACTAACGCGATGCGAAAGGAGGTGATCGCTCCATCCCCACTTGTACCTTACGACCGCGACACGTTGGATTCAAAAAATTCAGGAGGAGAAAAAATGCGTACCAAAATCTTTGCGCTCGTCTTGTTGGTCCTCGTCGTGGCTTTAGTCATTGCTTGCGCGCCCGCGCCGACACCGGCACCCACCGCCGCGCCACCGACCAAAGCCCCCGACAAGCCCCCCGCTCTCAAAGTCGGATTCATCACCGATGTCGGCGGCATTGATGACAAATCGTTCAACCAGACCGCCTGGGCAGGGGTCGAACGCGCCATCAAAGAACTGGGTGTGCAGGGCAAGTACTTGCAATCGCGCCAGCAAACTGATTACGAAAAGAACATCACGACCTTTGTGCAAGAAGGTTATCCACTCATCATCACGGTAGGTTTCTTGCTGGGTCCTGATACCGCCAAAGGCGCGCTGGCTAACCCCAAAGTGAATTTTGCGATTGTGGACTATACCTATCCGGACTGCTGGCCCGGTGCCAAGGTCGGTGTCGAGTGTGGTTCCGAAAAACCGATTCCGAACGTTCGTGGTCTGGCGTTCCAGACCGATGAAGCCGCGTTCCTCGCGGGCTATCTGGCGGCAGGAATGTCCAAGACCGGCAAAGTGGGCACCTTTGGTGGTTTGCAAATCCCCACCGTCACAATCTTTATGAAGGGATTCCAGGCGGGCGTCGAGTACTATAACGCGCAGAACAAAGCCAACGTCAAAGTACTCGGCTGGGACACGAAAGCGGATAAAGGTCTTTTCGCTGGTTCGTTCACGGATCCAGACAAGGGACGCACCGCTGCCAAATCGTTGATTGACGAAGGCGCGGATGTGATCTTGCCTGTGGCGGGTCTCACCGGCAATGGCGCGTTCACCGCCGCCAAAGCTGCGGGCAACGTCCTCGCGATTGGCGTGGATGTGGATCAGTGCAAGACCGTACCCGACGCGTGTCCTATCCTGCTCACGAGTGTCGTCAAGAATATGGATGTCGCCGTGTTCGATACCATCAAGGATATGCAAACCGGCGCGTTCAAGGGCGGCACGAACTATGTCGGTACGCTGAAGAACAATGGCGTCGGTATCGCCCCGTTCAATCAACTCGAAGGCAAGGTGCCGGACAAACTCAAAAAGGACCTTGAGCAAATCAAGAAGGATTTGATTGACGGCAAGATCAAGACCGGCGTCGAACCGCTCAAGTAAATCGACCCCGGGGGCGCACAAATCTTTGTGCGCCCCCGAGTTGAGGTACTGATGCCGCCGATCCTCGAACTCGATGGAATCACCAAACGTTTTCCCGGCGTCCTTGCCAACGATCACATTCACCTGACGCTGGAGCAAGGCGAAATTCACGCGCTCCTCGGTGAAAATGGCGCGGGCAAAACGACGTTGATGAACATTCTGTACGGCTTGTATCATCCCGACGAAGGGCGCATCCTCGTCCGCGGCAAAGAGGTGAAAATTGATACGCCCAGCCAGGCGATTCGACTCGGTATCGGGATGGTGCACCAGCATTTTATGCTCATCCCCGTCTTCACCGTCACCGAAAATGTGATGCTGGGGGAGGAGACGCTCACACGCGGTATCTTTCTCGACCGCGCGGCGGTGGCGGCGCGCATCCGCGATATTTCCGCGCAGTACGGTTTGCAGGTGGACCCCGACGCGTACATCAAAGATTTATCGGTGGGTGCGCAGCAGCGCGTCGAAATCCTCAAAATTTTGTATCGCCGCGCCGACATTTTGATTCTGGATGAGCCGACTGCCGTGTTGACGCCGCAAGAAGTCGAAGAGTTGTTCAAAGTGATTCGCAGTCTGGTCGCGCGCGGCGTTTCGATTATTTTCATTTCCCACAAACTCAAAGAAGTGATGGCAATCGCCGACCGTATCACGGTGCTGCGCGATGGACGTGTGGTCGGCACGACGCGCCCCGCCGAGACGAGTCCTGCCGCCCTCGCGCGGATGATGGTCGGGCGCGAAGTGATTTTGACGGTGGACAAACAACCCGCGCGTCCCGGTGAGGTGGTGCTGGACGTGAACGATTTGCACGTGCTCGATGATCGCCAGCAAACCCGAGTGAGTGGGATTTCGTTTCAAGTGCGCGCTGGCGAAATTCTGGGGATCGCGGGTGTGCAGGGCAATGGACAGACGGAACTCGTTGAAGCGCTCACCGGCTTGCGCCCCATTGCCCGGGGACGCGTGACGATTCTGGGCAACGATACCACGCGTGCGACACCGCGCCACGTTTTACAAAGCGGCGTCGCGCACATTCCCGAAGATCGCCAGCGCGATGGTCTGGTGCTCACTTTTCCGGTCGCGGACAATCTGGTGTTGAACATGTACTATTTGCCGCCGTTCGCGCGCGGGATTCGCATTGATGAACGGACCGTGTTCGCGAGCGCGACGCAGCGCGTCCAGCAATTCGATATTCGCACCCCCTCGATTCACACCCTCGCCTCCAGTTTGTCGGGCGGCAATCAGCAAAAAGTGATTGTCGCGCGCGAATTCACCCGCCCCATTCGATTGCTCATTGCATCACAACCCACGCGCGGACTCGATGTGGGATCTATCGAGTACATTCACCAACGGATTGTCGAGATGCGTGATCAAGGTTGCGCGGTGTTGCTCGTTTCGCCAGAGTTGGACGAGATTCTGTCACTGGCGGATCGGATTGTGGTGATGTATCACGGCAAGATTATGGATATTCTCCCCGCTAGCCAGGCGACGCCAGAAAAATTGGGCTTGCTGATGGCGGGTGTGCGCGAAGGATAGGGACGAAGGACGAAAGACGAAGGACGAAAGACGAAAGACGAAGGACGAAAGACGAAGGACGAAGGATGAAAATACCTTCCTGCAATGAGGTGAGTTGAGTGGCTCGGTCTCCAGAGATTTCACAAGCGCGCGTGTCTATGTGGCAACGCGTGGCGAATGCAATGGCACTGCCCGTCCTCTCGCTCTTGAGTGCGCTGGTTTTGAGCGCGGTATTCATTCTGGGTTCGGACCTCAAGGTACTGACCGCGTTCAGTCAATTTTTCAGTGATCCCGCGCGCGCCTTGCTCACCGCCGGCAAAGCGCTCGCCGATGCGTACGGCGCGTTGTTCATCGGCGTGTTTGGCGATCCTGCCAAAATCTTCAAAGAGGTGGGCGAATTTTTTGCGACCGGCGATACGCAAGGGCTGGCGATTGCGTTCTATCCCTTTTCGGAAAATTTCGTGACTGCCACGCCCTACATTTTCGCGGGCCTGGCGGTGGCGTTCGGTTTTCGCTGCGGTTTGTTCAACATCGGCGCGGAAGGGCAGATTTATGTTGGCGCGGCGGCAGCGGCATTTGTGGGATACAGTGTGGAAGGATTACCCTGGATCATTCACGCGCCGCTGACTTTTCTGGCGGGCGCGCTAGCGGGCGCGTTCTGGGCGGGCATCGCCGGCTTTTTAAAAGCGACGCGCGGCGCGCACGAAGTCATCAATACGATGATGTTGAACTATGTCGCGTTCAATCTGATTCATTATCTTTTGAACGGTCCGATGAAACGCGGCGGTGCGGCGGGCACGATTCCGATTTCGCGTAACATTGTGGAGAGCGCTTATCTGCCAACTTTTTTCCCCGAACCGATTCGCTTTCACGCCGGCTTTATCGTGGCACTGCTCGTTGCCGTGCTCGTGTGGTGGCTCTTGTTCAAGACGACGCTCGGTTTCGAGATTCGAACGGTGGGCGCCAACTTGCACGCGGCGCGCTGCGCGGGCATTAACAT
This sequence comes from Anaerolineae bacterium, assembly GCA_034435315.1. Classification (GTDB taxonomy): domain Bacteria; phylum Chloroflexota; class Anaerolineae; order UBA4142; family UBA4142; genus VGOB01. The sequence goes on from DAOTYB010000330.1 coordinate 5,029, forward strand.
TTCGCGCAGCTTTATCCTCGCGATGGCGATCTCCGGTGCGCTGGCAGCGATGGCAGGCGCCGGGGAGGTGATGGGGGTCAATCACAATCTCGCCGAAGGTTTTTCGCCCGGCTATGGCTTTGATTCGATTGCGCTGGCGATGCTGGGCGGTGGGCATCCGCTGGGAGTGGTGCTGGCGGCGCTCTTGTTCGGCACGTTACGCAACGGAGCAACCAAGATGCAATCGCTTGCCGCGATTCCGATTGACCTTGTGTCTATCGTCCAGGCGTTCGTCATTATGTTCGTTGCCGCGCCGATTATCATTCGCCGCTTGTATCGTTTGAAGACAGAGGTCGGTGGTCAGATGATTCTGATGCGCGGGTGGGGAGATTGAGAATGGCAGCCCGCACGCAAGTTGAGCGTTCTCGTCTCCTCGCGCAAAGGTGGCGTGGTCTATTCTATCTCCTCGTTGGTCTGGCAATCCTCGTGTTCTTCACGAGTGAAACGTGTCCCGATCAAATTGCCACGCTGGGCTTGAACACGACGCGCTCGGTGCAATGGGTGCGTCTGCCCGATCTGGTCGTGCCCGTTGTGCCGGCGGTGTGGGTGCTGGCAGCCATCGTGCTCGCGCTGGGTATGCGTGACCTTGTGCGTCCCTTCCGTCGCGGCGGTTGGCTTTTGGGCATCGCGAGTTTTTGCTTCCTTGCCGCATTTTTGGTGTGGGCCGCGCGCGGCACCTCGTTCAGTTTGATTGGCATCCTGTCCGCTTCATTGCAACTCGCCACGCCGATTTTGCTGGGCGCGCTCGCGGCGATTTTGTGTGAACGCTCGGCGGTCATCAACATCGCGGTCGAAGGGATGATGTTGAGCGCGGCGTTCACGTCGGTGTTGGTCGCGAATCTCACGGGCAACATTATGCTGGGCTTTGTGGCGGCGATGGCGACCGGCGCGCTTTTGGCAGCGTGGCACGCGGTCCTTTCGATTCAGTTCAAGGTGAATCAAATCATCAGCGGAACGGTGATCAATATTTTTGCGATCGGGATGACCAATTTTCTGAACCAACGCCTGATGCAAGAATACACCGATCTCAACAACGAAGTGACGTTTCCGTATCTCAGCCAGATGTTTCCCGATCTCGGCAAGATTCCGATTGTGGGACCGCTCCTTTTCGATCAGAGTCCGATTGTGTGGCTGGCGTTGATTTTGCTCATCGTCATTCAGGTTGCGCTGTTCCACACGCGTTGGGGCTTGCGCACGCGCGCGGTCGGCGAACATCCCAGAGCCGCCGATACTCTCGGCATTGACGTGTTCCGCACGCGCTATATCAACGTGATTCTGGGTGGTGTGGTGGCGGGGATCGCGGGTGCATACTTTACACTCGGCTCGGTGGGGCGTTTCGATAAACTGATGACGAGCGGGCGTGGCTTTATCGCGATGGCGGCGATGATCTTTGGCAACTGGACGCCCATCGGCGCGCTGGCTTCAAGTTTGATTTTTGGCTTTGCCGATGCACTGCAAGTCAAATTGCAAATCCTCATTGGTCAGGTGAACATTCCGTACGAATTTTTGCTGATGCTGCCGTACATCGTGACAATGATCGCGCTGGCTGGCGTGGTGGGGCGCGTGCAGATGCCAGCGGCGGATGGACAGCCGTACGAGAAACAATGAGCCAATGAACCAATGTGCCAAAATGGATGAGGCTGGAGATGTAATGCGTGTAGAGTAAGAGACGGTAGAGAAAAGGGGACAAGGAAAGCATGCCTGTTCGATGTGGGCAAGCGTTTCCTTGTCCCCATTCTTTTTTAACGCGAGCGGCGCGAGGATGTTTGCTGCGAAGGTGACATTGTTCGATAATAATCGTTTTTCAACGACCAACTCAGAAACTTGTAAATGGGATACAGCTGCGCGAGACGCGCCAGCACTTCGTCCACGATACGATCGGCGCGCAAGCGTTCATCGTCGGGCTTGTAGTAAATGCCCAACCGCAAGTCATGCGCACCAGGTTTGTACTTTTCCATCGTCGCGTTCAACACACCAACGTTCACCAGACGACTGGCTCTGGCGCGCAGCAATTCCTCATAACGCGTGTATCCTTCATCCGTACGATAGAAATGTGCCAGGCGAAAAATATAATCTCCACCCAACTCTGCCAGCAAAGTGCGAAAATGTCCTCGCTCTTCCGCACTTGCCTGCAAGCGATTCTTGAGGTTCTGCCCATCCACCCACGCCTTGTCGCTGATGTACAACTCGACGGCAAAGCCCTCTTTGTCCACGCGCAGCGCAATCATTGCATTAGCGTAAAAGTGACCAAAGTCTTCAAACAGTTCCTTCTTCATCAGCTTGATGGTTGTTTCGGCTTTGCTGTAACGCAGGGTCAGAAAATCAATGCGCGGCGTGGCGGGTGAAATGCGCGATGCGCTGATGAGCCACTGTGCCATCCAGTGCGGATGCAAATCCCACTTGTTCTTGCGAATCGTTGGGTAGATTTCGCGATGCAAGAATACCAGTTTGTCTTTGACGCGCTCACGTTCGTTATCGTATTCCGCGTTTGTGCCGAGTCCATTGGCAAACACAGCATAGTCGGCGGGTGAAAAAAAGAGTGTGCTGCTTGACATACCTGATTCGACTCCCCTAATGAAGATCGTGACACCGCCCTACTTGCCACAAACGCGTCTCCAGGGCAAACTGAGGATTGGGACAGGGCACCTCATCCCATTTGGCTAACACATAAACAAAAGTATGCCGATCTCTGGGTAGATTGTCAAAGCCAAAGTAAAAACGACCTAACGATTGGACATTGATCGCGGCAACATCAATTGTATAGCGGATATCATCTCGATACTGAGCAGGTGGATAGTTTGAATAAAACGCCACCAGAAAGTATGGCAGGAGAATCCGATTCGTCACCAGAATCGTCTCCTCTGGCATCGCCATCGCCAGTCCAGTTTTTAATGCACGACCAAATCCTTTGTAGAATGCCAATTCTGCATCGGGGGTACGAGGGTAAACCAGAAAATATTCACCTACAAACATAGTCGCTTGAATCATCACCAACAATCCTACACCAGCAATGAGAATCTCGCGGGCTTTATGAGAAAGGGCATGTTTCAGATAGAGCAAACCGCGCACAGCCACAACGAGCAGTGGGATAAAAATAGCATTGATTCGATTAACCGCCAAATCCCAGGGAAAGAACAAGGGTACGCAAGCCAGCAACCACAATCCAAACACATCTATCTTACCTGTTTGAGTATACCGACGAAGCGCACTGAAAACACCAACGCCAGCTAGCGGCAGACAAACGGGAAAAGTGGCAGCGATGCTAGTGAGTGTATTACGAATCTCCCCATCTTGAAATCCTGTGAAGGTAATGAAAAAACTGTTGATCAATCGCTCTCCCGGTGGCTGACTCGTCACTTCGGCAATACGACTCAGTGGTAAGAGCGGCAAACCAAAAGGTAGGTATTCTTCAAACGGCAAAGCCGCTTGAACGATAAAATTTTTGATGATGAAGAGAGCGATCGGCAAGGCAAGGAATGCAAACACTATTCCCGCTCTAACCCATTCCCGCCAGTAGAGTATGAGCCTCTGGCGGGAGGACACCAAGAACAACAGCAACAAAATTGGCACGACGATAAAAGCAATCGCATAGGCGTACAACGCCAGCCCCCACGAAACCAGCGCCAGTTCCATCCCACGTGGTCTGGGCGAATCGAGTGCGCGTGTCACAGTGTAGGTGCCCAGCAACAAGAAAAATGGCAAAAGATTCGCGTCCAGTGCCCAGCGTGAAATCATCACGTGCCAGGGTAGGATCGCCAGAGCGAATGTCGCCAACAATGCAGCTGTCCTGCCGTACGCACGTTTAACAGCCACATACATCAAGGGAAGGGTGAGAATCCCCACAAATAAACTGGTCAGCCGACTCGCAAAGACATTCAGACCGAATAAGGTAATGAAAGGGATGGAAAGATAAGCATAAAGTACGCTTTGCCCCGAACCCCAACTGATGAAATACACTGGCAGCCGAATTCCCCAACGATCTGCTCCGGTATGAAGCAAAGAGAACGCCTCATAACTGACGCCGGCTTCATCCACGTAGAAACCCGGTGGATTATCGGGGAACTGGTAGACACGCAAAAAGATTCCAATTACCAAAATCAGAGCCAACCAGCCGCGCGCCGGCAAACTCCGTATATTCAAAAAATCAAGGAAAGCGAACATTCCACCGAAAACCTATAAAGGGAAAGCGGCTTGTATCTCGCGTCATTTGTAGTGGTGGTGGAACATACTCCCAGGGGGCAGATGCACCTTGCAGAGTCGAAAAAACTGCCAGCGCAAATAAGGGCAGGAATAAAAGCCACGTCGCGTGTTTCCATGTCGCCACGCTCAAAGGTGGCACAAACAAGATAAAAGCCCAGAGCGTCGGGAGCGTCGTAATGTACCAGCGTTGCCCGTAGGCATTGCCACCGTAATTGCCGGTGTTCGTCGAAAGATAAACAGCCAGCGCCACAAAAGCCAGTGCGATACACATTGCTTCAATATGGAGTGTGTGCTGACGATTTAACGCCACCTTCGCTGCGCCAGCCAGGGCGAACAAAAGTAACGGATTGAACGCAAACAGTCCCTGCCCGCCCACAAACATCCGAAAGATATACGCCGCATAGTCATCCGGCGTCCCGTTGCCTGCAATCGTGGCGGGAAAGGCAGAACCCGGATAGTCGTACGCATAGGTGAGTGTGTAAAGCGGCATGACCGTACCAGCGATGTGATAATCTAGCAATGCCGTCCAGAGAAGAGGCAGCGCGCCACCAAGGGCAAAATAGACCGTTGCGCGCCGATAGCGCAATAGCGTGATACCGAACAAGCCCGCGCCAACAAAACCGGCAAGCACATCGAACGCGAGCGCTAATGCCGCCAGAAAGCCGGCAAGCACCAACTCGTGGCTCGAAGGAACATGCCTGGTCAAGAGATAAAAACTCGCGAACAGCGCAGCCGCGGCAGGAACATGATGATTGAGTACGAGCGCGTAGGGAAAAAGCATCGTGCTTATCCCCAGTGCGATAGTGACGAACAACGCGACTTGCGCCACAGTTTTTCGCCACGCGAAATCGAAAAAGAGCCAGAGCATCCCTGCTGCAGGTAGCGCGACCAGAAGGCGTACCAACCAGGCGTAGGCACACGATACGCAGTTCGGCGCAAGCGACATCCCGAAAACGTGATGCAATACAGCATAAACACCAGCGCCGAGCATTGTCAGGACCGGCATCTTGTCTGAGTAAAATCTTCCATTCAGCAGAATCTTGTCCTGCGTTTGGTTCACCCAGAGCGAATCATCCAGCGCCCAATCTCCACGCTCGACCAATGATTCGATTGCTGCCACACGCGCGATATCGTTCCACGATTCAGGCTTATGCTTGACCCAACTCCAAGCAAAGATCAAAAAGACAAGTGCAATGAGTATTCCACCCGCCCTCTGCCACTTATGCCACACCCTCATCTGCTTCGTCCTTCGTCATTCGTCATTTGTCATTTGCTCATTTGCCATTTGTCATTGACACCATCTCATCCCAATTCTGCCCCACCGCCACGTCCACTTTGAGTTTTGATTCGAGTGGATAGGCGTTCTCCATCACTTGACGTACCAGCGGGACAATAACGTCCACTTGATCAT
>DAOTYB010000331.1:0-2545 GCA_034435315.1 Anaerolineae bacterium
CCTGAACTGGGGCGCGGTGACCAATGCCGAAGCGGTCGAAATTGATCAAGGGATCGGCGGTGTAGCCACCCCGGGAAGTCGCAGCGTTTCGCCGACCGTGACCACCACGTACACGCTGACCGCGCGTTGCGGAGCGAATGTCGCCACGCGCCAGGTGGTGATTACCGTGGTCGGGAATTTTGCCGGGGCGTGGGTCCACAACTTTGGCACGATGAACCTGAGTCAATCCGGCAACAGTGTAACGGGCACCTATAGGAACGATTTTGCGGGAACCTCGGGCACGATCACGGGGAATGTTTCCGGCAACACGTTGAGCGGCACGTGGTCAATTAGCGGTGGCAGCGGTAGCCTTCAATTTACCCTTGGCGGAGCGGGGGACACCTTTGACGGCAACTGGAATACCTCGTATAAGTGGTGCGGCGCAAAGCCGGGCGTGAACTTTCCAGCGGGTTGCAGTTTTGCCGGTTCCTGGACCAACAACGTCGCCGGGAATGCGAGTTGTCCGATGACCTTGACACGCCGAGACAATACCGTTTCAGGGACCTACTGCAATGGAACAGTCAGCGGCACCATCAGTTACGGGGGGAGTGAAACGATTCTCACTGGCACATGGTTGGCAGGAACGAGTGGCTCGTTCAAATTTTATCTAGCGGGGTACAATGCTACGACCTTTCAGGGCAACTGGGGCACAGACCCAGCCGCGCACTATTGGTGCGGTTGGCGGAGTGGCGCTGCGCAACCATCACCGTGCTACAAGTAAATCCACCGATACGTTAAGCGAGTGTAGAAACCAGATTTCTACAAGAAAGGAACCCATCTCCGCACCGAACTCTGGAACCAGGCAGTAAGACCAGTCTCAACAGGATGCTGAACTGAGCATCCTGTTTTTTATTCCCAAGGGGTCTCCAACGCTTTTTGCACAATTGCCCACCTTGTGGCAAAATAGTCCCACCGCGTAAAACCTTTGACCGAGGTTCCGTTCTGATATGCAATTTGATTTAACTCAAGATCGCACGCGCTATTGGATGATGACCATCGTCGCCGGCATTGCGCTCGCCATTGCCGGCAGTGCCGCCATCGCGTTCGTCCATCCACTTGTTCCGTTCGCGGTAATCGTTGGCATTGTCATCGGCGCAATCATTCTATCGAATATCGAGTTTGGAATGTACGCGGTCATTGCGATCGCAGTGCTGTTGCCGTTCGCCGCGCTCCCGCTCAATATCGGTTTCAATCCCACCTTTCTCGATCTCGCGCTCGTTGCCGTGTATGCGATGTGGTTCTGGCGTGTGATGACACGCCAAGACGAACATGGTTTTATCGCCACGGTCTTAGGTTTGCCCATCCTGACGTTTCTCATTCTCGCTATATTTTCATTCATCGCCGGGACCGCGCACGCGCCGATTACGATGCAGGTTTTGCGCCAGTTCGTCGAAGTGCTGGCGGCGATTGCGTTCTTCTTCGTCATCGTCAACACCGTGCAGACGCGTGCAAGGCTAAGACGCTATGTGACCGCGCTCATCCTTGCCGGCTTTGTCTCCGCGCTCATCGGTATTCTCCTCTATGTGCTTCCCCGTGACCTGACAATCATGTTGCTCTCGTTGTTGCGCGTGTTCAAGTATCCTTCGGGTGATGGGGTCTTGCGTTTCATCGAAGACGATCCCAACAATCCGATGCGTGCGATCTCGACCTCCATTGACCCCAACGTGTTGGGTGGTTTGATGATTTTGGTTACCGCACTCGCCGCGCCCCAACTCTTTGCCGAGAAACCACTGTTGCCGCGCCAATTCATCGTGGCGATCGTTGGCACAATGTTCGTGTGTTTGGTGCTGACGTTCTCGCGTGGGGCGTTGTTGGGCTTGGTGCTGGCATTGACCGTGATCGCCACCGTGCGTTATCGCCCGATGATCGCCTTGATTTTGCTGGGCGCCATCGTGTTCTTGTTTTTGCCGTTCACGCAAGAATATATTGGACATCTCTTGGATGCGTTTACGCTCGGTGATCGCGCGACGCAAATGCGGCTGGGTGAGTACAAAGACGCGCTGATTCTTATCTCGCGTTATCCATTCTTTGGCGTTGGCTTTGGCGGTTCGCCGGACATTGACACGTACCTGGGTGTCTCGAGCGTGTATTTGTTGATGGCAGAAGAGATGGGTTTGATCGGCTTGAGCGTATTTCTCATCATCATGGGTACGTTCTTTTATCAAACGGTGCAAGCGTGGTTTACGCGCATCGCGCAAGACAAATTTCTCGCGCCGATTTTGTTGGGAATCGCCGGGGCGTTGCTCGGTGCGATGATCGGCGGCTTGGTGGATCACTATTTCTTCAATCTCAAATTTCCACACTCGGTCGTCCTGTTTTGGTTGTTCGTGGGGCTGGGGATGGTGACGATTCGATTAGGTGTGTTTGACAAGCCGGATGCCCTGACTTAGAACTCAAGTTTCGCATAAACCGATTGGTCAAATTCCGAATTATCTGCTATGCTGGGGGCATGGCAGAGATCCTTTCCATCCAACACGAACGTGTGGACGACGTTCCTTTGATTATC
>DAOTYB010000332.1:0-21782 GCA_034435315.1 Anaerolineae bacterium
CGCGCCCTGCCAGCACGCGCGGCAAGATGATGTTGCGCCGAAAGTTGCCAATGCTGATGGCGAGTTCGTCGCCGCTGCGCGTCAGGTTTACCGCGTCTTTGGTGATGAAGGGCAAACGCAGTTTGAGCAGATAGGCGTCCTCGGTCTTTTCGATGACCTGCGGTTGTTCGCTGTGAAAAATCTGCGTGGGGTCTTGCGCGCCGTAAATCGCTTCTGCCATCCTACGAAGCATTGCCGCGCCGACCACTTCTTGATCCATCAACGGCACTTGAAAAATCGGCAGGGGCGCAAAGGCTTCTTCGACCAACTGACTGTAGCGCGCTTGCGCGCCTTTCCACGCGTTGAAATACTCATCGCCAACACGCGTTGGAATGATGCGATTGGAAATAACCAGATCGGTAGCATAGCCGTACAAATTCAAATAGGTGTACGTGCGTTGCGCTTCTTTGACCACCATTTTTTCCGGATTCAAGACGAGTCGCACGGAGGTCTTTTTCTGGTCGGTCAATAATTCGTGCATCCGATCGAGTTGCAAAATCAAATCTTTGATGGAATCGAATACCTGTTCGTCAGGCACCGGAATATCGGCGATGCTACGGAGCAGGGGTCCCACAACTCTGGCTGTCTGGCGTTGGATCGGAAAAATGCGCGTGAGGTACCACTCGGCCACTTCGGGAAGCGAGAGCAAGCGCAAGGTTTCGCCGGTCGGCGCGCAATCCACGATGATCACATCGTACGCGTTGCTGTCGTGCAGCAGAACGATTTGCAACAAACTGGCTAGTTCGTCCATTCCCGGCAACACACTCGCTTCGTCGGCGAGGAGTTCGTCCAGACCGCGCCAGGCGAGAACCGAGGTGAGCCATTCCTGCACCGTGCCCCAGTATTTTTTCATCTGATGCAATACATCAATCTCTTGACCGTGCAGGCGCGGCGCGATTTCGACCGGCTCGTTGCCGATCGTTACATCAAACGAATCGGCGAGCGAGTGCGCCGCATCGGTGCTGACGACGATGGTGCGATAACCGAGGTCGGCGCAACGGAGCGCGGTCGCGGCGGCTACACTTGTTTTGCCAACGCCCCCTTTGCCCGTGTAAAGTAGAATTCGCATAGTTTGTAAACAGGTATCAGGTAGACAAGTATCAGGTAGACAGGTGTGTGGTGAGGTGATTATACCACAAAATTGTTTCGTTGTGTTGTTGCTCACTTTGACACACCGTTGAAAAAATGTTATTCTCTGGCGCGATGAATATTCATCTGGCGACGCTGGGTTGCAAGTTGAACGAAAGTGAAATCCAAGCGTGGGCGCGGCAGTTTGCGCGCGCCGGGCACGTGCTGGTGAACGACGCGCGCGCGGCGGATGTCATCGTCGTGAACACGTGTACCATCACGCACGTCGCCGCGCGCAAGACGCGCCAACTGGCGCGCCAGTTCGCGCGCCTCAATCCGCGCGCGCGCCTCGTGCTGACCGGCTGCTTTGTCACCATCTCGCCCGACCAAGCGCGCGCGCTCCCCAACGTCGCGCTCGTTGTACCCAACGCGGACAAAGACCGCCTGCCATTGCAGATTGCAGATTTAAGATTGCCGATTGCCGATTCAAGAGGGCAGATTGAAGACGGCTTGCCCTGGGGTGATCCAAATCGAAAATCTGAAATCGAAAATCTGAAATTACGTACGCGCGCGTTCGTCAAGATTCAAGATGGCTGTAACCTTGCCTGCGCGTACTGCATCATCCCGCACGCGCGTGGCGCGGAACGCAGTCGTCCGCGTGACGAGATTGTGGCCGAGGTGCGCGCGCTGGTGGACGCGGGCTACAAAGAAATCGTTTTGACCGGCGTGCAAATTTCGTCGTATCGCGATCGTGGGGCAAATTTTCAATTTGCCCTGCACGATGTGGTCGCCGCGATTCTGGCGGAAACGAACGTGCCACGCCTGCGCTTGACGAGCCTCGCGCCGTGGGACGTGGACGACGCGCTGCTCGAGGTGTGGCGCGATGTGCGCGTGTGCCGCCACATCCATTTGTCGTTGCAAAGTGGATGCGACGCGACGCTGCAGCGGATGCGGCGACCGTACACCACCGCGCAATTCGCGCGCGCGGTCGAGCGCGTGCGTGCAAAAATTCCCGACGTGGGCATCACGACCGATGTCATCGTCGGTTTTCCCGGTGAAACGGACGCCGAGTTTGAAGCGTCGTTACGCTTTGTCGAGCAGATGCAATTCTCGCGCGTGCACGTCTTTCCATACTCGCGTCGCGCCGGTACGCCGGCAGCCACTTTTCCCGACCAGGTGCCCGACGCCGTCAAGCAGGCGCGCGCGCGGCAAATGCAAGCGGTTGCAGATGCCAGCCAGCGCGCGTTCGCGCAGCGCTTTGTCGGACACGAGTTGATGGTGTTGTGGGAGTCGGGGGACGAAGGACGAATGACGGATGACGAAGGACGGGTGGCGGAGGACGAAGGACGAAGGACGGAGGACGAAGGACGAATGACGAAGGACGAAGAACGGAGGACTGTCTGGTCGGGTTACAGTGACAATTACATTCGCGTTGTGACGACGAGCGCGCGCGATCTACACAATCAACTGACGCGTGCGCACGTGATTGGTATCACGGATGAGGGTGTGGTAGCAACTGTGTGACTGGGGAACCTTCAATGCTCAATCCAGCGGCTCTACGTGCCTTGCGCGACGTTTTTAACGTGTCTCAGATCATTACCGACCCGGTCGAACTGATCACCTACGAGAGCGATGCGACGTGGGAACGCGGCACGCCGGACGCGGTGGTGTTTCCGCAATCCGTGGAGCAGGTGCGCCAACTGGCGCGCTGGGCGGCGCAGTATCACGTTCCGCTCGTCGCGCGCGGTGCAGGCACCGGACTTTCGGGTGGCGCGGTGGCGGAACACGGCGGCGTGATCGTCGAATTCGCGCGAATGAACCGCATCATCGAGTTCGATGAAGAGGGGCGGAGTGTGGTGGTGGAACCCGGCGTCGTCAATCTGGTACTCGATGAGTTGGTCAAAGCGCGCGGCTTGTACTATCCTCCCGATCCTGCCAGTGGGCGCACCGCGACGATTGGTGGTAACATCGCGGAGAATGCCGGAGGTCCGCATTGTTTCAAATACGGTGTGACGACGAACTATGTGCTGGGTCTGCACGTGGTGTTAGCCGATGGACGCGTCGTGCATCTGGGAGGACGTGCCTTCGATTATCCCGAGTACGATTTTGCCGGTGTGATGACGGGAAGCGAGGGCACACTGGGTTTGATTACCCAGATGTCCGCGCGGTTGATTCGTCATCCGCTCGGTGTCAAGACCGCGCTGGCATCCTTCGATTCAGTCGAACGCGCCGGCGCCGCCGTTTCGGCGGTGATTGCGGCGGGCTTGGTGCCCGCTACGATGGAGATGCTCGATCAAAACTTTGTGCGCATCGTCGAAGATTACGTGCACATTGGTTTGCCGATTCATGCCGGCGCGATCCTCATCGTCGAGGTGGACGGCTATCCGGCAAGTCTGGACGCGCAGATGACCGAGGTGGTGCGTGTGTTGGAACAGCATAATGCGTTCGATGTGCGCGTGGCGCAAGATGCGGAAGAGCGTGAACAACTGTGGTACGGTCGCAAGAGCGCGTCTGGCGCGCTGGCGCGTCTGGCGCCCCAGAAATTTTCGATGGACTGTACCGTACCGCGCAGCCGCCTTGCCCAGACGTTGCAAGCGATGAACGAGATTTGCGCACGCCTCCATTTGACCGTCGGCTACATTTTGCATGCTGGCGACGGCAACTTGCACCCGAATATCCCTTACCATCCCGACAACGCAGACGAGTTCAAACGCGTGTTGCAAGCCTTTGCCGAGTTTGTGCGCGTCGTCGTGGACTATGGCGGGAGTATTTCCGGCGAGCACGGCATCGGTATCGAAAAACGCGAGTTTATGCCCTGGATGTATGCGGGGACTGAACTCGCCGCGATGCTGGACCTCAAGCAGGTCTTTGATCCACAGTCGCGTCTCAATCCGGGCAAAATTTTCCCCGCGCATCTTCCACCGGTCGAACGTGTACCTGCGGCAGCGCAGGTGCCGCGCGACGAGTTCATGCCCCAGTCGGCGGAAGAACTCGCGGCGGGCTTGCGCGCGCTGGCAGAGGCACGTACACCGGTGACGATCAACGCGCGGCGCGATGGTAGCGTGACTCTGTCCACACGTGAACTCACGGATGTGATTCGCTATGCTCCCGAAGATCTGTACATCACCGTCGGAGCAGGGATGACGCTGGAACAGGTCAATGCGTTTCTCGAACCGCAGGGCTGGCACGTGCCGCTGGTGGCGCCATGGCGCGAAACAACGGTGGGTGGTATCGTCGCCACGAATCTCAATGCGCCCTTGCGGATGCGCTACGGTTCGGTGCGCGATGTGGTGTTGTGTTGTACCGCTGTGCTGACCGATGGGCGAATCGTTCGCGCAGGACGCGCGCTGGTCAAGAACGTCGCGGGATACGATCTGGCAAAATTGTTCATCGGCTCGTACGGTACGCTCGGTGTGTTGACCGATGTGACGTTCAAGATCGTTGCCCGACCGCGCTGTCAGCAGACACTCGTTGTGCCGGTGGACGATGTCCAACACGGGTTGATGTGGGCAAGTCGGTTGCGCCGGGTCGCGCTGGTCGCGTCGGCGCTCGCGCTCGCGCATCACCTTCCCGGTCTCGCTCACCCGTGCGCTCTGGTTTACACGGCGGAGGGGCTGGAAGACGACGTTGCCGCAGAATTAGCCCGGGTCCGTGCCGAGTTGCAGAGCATGCACGCGCCGCCATCACTCTCGCTCGAGCGCAGTGGTAGCACGCTGTGGGCAGAGGGACTGCGTGACGCGCCCGCGTCCGCGCTGATGGTGCGCATCGGTGTTGCACCTAAGGATGTGGTAACCTGGGTTTCGGCACACGCGGCAGAGTTGGCAAGAGCCCGTTATTGGGTGGATGTGGCGAGCGGCGTGGTGTACGCCGTCGCCGCGTTCGAGGCTGTGGAGAGTGCCCACCGCTGGCTTGAAGCACTGCGCCAGGCGGCGTTAGCCAGCGGCGGCTATGCGATTGTGCTGCAAATGCCGGACGAGTGGCACAGCGAGTTGGATTGGTGGGGCTATTGTCCTGCCACACTCGATTTGATGCAACAACTCAAAGCGCGGTGGGACCCCGCCGGAATTCTAGAGCGTACCAGATTTAGTGTGCGTCGTTCATAGAGGAATCAAGGAAGGAGTTGGGTTGGTGGCAGGCGGCTTTGCCGCCCGCCACTAACCCTCCTCACCCCTTCTGGAAAGTTTGCGCCTGTTGAAGGTATAGTGGATTGGAGGGTTGTCTATGCGTTCACCATTCATTCGCGCAATGGTCTTGCTTGTCCTCGCGAGTTCAGGCGTACTGGCGTGTGATCTGAGTACGGTAACAAACTGGCTGGGGATTGGCGCCACCAAGCCGCGCGTAACGATTCTTTCACCGGCTAACAACGCGCAATTCAACGAAGGTGACGAGGTGCAAGTTCAATCCACCTCAACCGATTCGCGCGGTGTGGTGCGCGTCGAGTTGCTGGTGGATGGTGCGGTTGTGGCGACGGATGCGCCACCGCTGGCACAGGGACAGACGTTGTTCAATCTCATTCAGCGCTGGCGAGCAACGCCCGGTCAACACACATTGGCGGTGCGCGCCCACAATGCCGCTGGTGTTGCCAGTGATCTTGCGCTGGTGACGATCGTTGTTGTGCCACAGGCTATGCTGCCCACGCCCGTACCGCCCCCGGTGGTACAGCTGCCGCAATTGAGCACACCCACCGTGCCGCGACCAACAGTGACGCCGCTCTTGCCGATGACGCCGACACGCACGCCCGCGCGCCCTGCGGCAACGCCTACGGTCAGCGCGCCGCCAGGGGTCTATGCGACAGCGATTCACGTCGAACCGGCAGCACCCAGGCGCGGACAATTCGTCAAATTTGTCGTCACCTTTTTGAACACAACGGGGACGCCGCAAGCCTATCGCTGGCGCATTCGCATCTTTGAACCAGACAAACGCAATGCGTTTGGCGATACCTCTCCGCTGGACACGACGTTTCCAGCAGGCACATCGGTGCATGCTTCTGCCGAGAACTGGCGCGTGGCTGGACCTGGCGATTGTATGTCCTTTTTGGCGCGCGTGTTCTGGATCGAACCGACCAGTAAGCAGGAAATCGAATTTCTCAAGCCCGATGGCACAGGTGGTCCCGCCGCTGGCTTTCAGGTGTGTCCGTGATGATGAATCAAGAATCTCCGCTGCGTTTTTATCTCGATGTGCTGATGCGGCGGTGGTACATCGTCGTTGCAATGCCACTGCTTGCCGCGCTCGCTGCCGCGCTCGTCACATTCACACTCAAGCCGACGTATGAAGCAACGGCGACGATCGCACTCGCGCCCTCCACCGTCGCCGTCTCGCTGTCGAATCTGCTGCCGCCGTACTATCTGATGGTGGACGAGCCGCGTCGTCTGCCGACCGCGTACACGCCCGCGTACTATATCGCGATTCTTCAGGGCGCCGATGTGGTGAACGCCGCCAGGTCCCCAGCTGCTATCACCATCGCGTCGGACGGGAGTGATCGCGCGCTCATTCGCATCACCGCGCGCGGCGACGATGCGCAACGCGTCGCGGATGCCGCGAACGCGTACGCGCGCGCGGGCATCGCGCGTATTCAGCAACTCATTCAACCCACTGATGACGAGGTGCGCGCAGCGCGGCAACAGCTGGACGAGGCGGAGAACGCGCTCAGCGCTTTTGCGCGCGAAAACAATTTCTCGTACGATCCTACCGAACCGCAAATCCCCACACATCTGCCGCGCGCCAAGACATTGGAATTCCAACACCTCTTGCGCGCGCGCGATGTGGCCGAATCGGTCTATCTCGATTTTGCGCGCGAGCATCAAAAGCGCGCGATTCTTGCGACTACCGCGTATCGTCCCACTCTCATCGAGGCGATCATCCCCACGACTCCGGTTGCTCCCAAACTCGTGCCCAATCTATTGATTGCAGCGGGAGTGGGAGTGCTCGTTGGTTTGCTCACCGCATTCATGCTCGAACTCATCAGCCGCCGATGAAACGCTTTCTTTCGTCCTTCGTCTTTCGTCTTTCGTCGTCCGTCATCCGTCTTTCGTCTTTCGTCCTTCGTCATTCGTCGTCCGTCCTTCGTCTTTCGTCCTTCGTCCTCGTGCTGGGCATCGCCGCGCTGATTTTTCCCACCGCGGCGAGCGCGTGGTTTCGCAACCAGGCGAACGCGCAGATTGCGCGCGCGGTCGCGTTCAAAGAGGTGTCTGCGTTAGACGCAGCCGAGGCGAATCTGGCGCAAGCCGAAACGTGGTCACGCGACGCGCTCACGGCGTTTGCCCGCGCGCGTGTGTTTCTGGCGCGGGACGATGCGCCGCGCGCGGTCGCGGCGCTGCACGCCACTGGCGAGGCGTTGCGCGACGATAGTATCGCGCAGTTCGTCTGGGCACGCGCCGAGTGGCAGGCGGGGAACGCGGCGGCGGCATTCGAGCACTGGCGCGCAGCGGGCGCGTTCACTTTTTTTATGAACGAGACGAACCGCGCGCGGTTCGCGCATCAGTGGGAAAAGGCTTTGCCACTCGCTCGTTTTGCGGTGGGGATTCAACCCGAGCACGCCGCAGCGCGCTACCTGCTGGGTGATGTGCTGAGTTATTTCGACGCAGATGCCGCGTTGCACGAACTTGCGCGCGCCGAAGCGTTGACGCGCGACGATGAACTTTTGGCGACGATTCTTTCGCGGCAGGGGGAAATCCTTGCCGCGCGCAGCGAATTCTCTGCCGCGCTTGCGCGGTTCGAGCGCGCGATGCAGATCGCGCCGCGCGATGCGCGTCCGCGCACCGGTGCCGCGCGCGTCTTGCTCGCCACGCAACCTAAAGCGCGCGCGCGTGCCATCGCGTTGTTACACGAGTCACTCGCAGTGGCGCCGTGGTATATCGCCGCGTACATCACACTCGCCGAGGTCGCCGAAGCCGATGGTGATACGCAGACGGCGGAGAGTTGGTACGCCAAGGGGCTGGCACAGAATCGGAATAATTCCGATTTACTTTTTGCGCGCGCCAAATTTTATGCGCGTCAAAATCGCGCCGAGCAAGCCAAAGCCGATTTGATGTTAGCGCAGCGTTACGAAACGCGCGCCGATGTGTTGCGCGAGATCGCGCGCGAGTTGGAGGCGTTGAACGCGCGATGAAGACTGCATCGTTTCCGCCAACCATCAACGACGCGACGCGCGAACGCGTCATCATCGGCGTTTGCGCGCTAGTTGCCATTGCGTTTGGCATCGTCGCCGCGACGGGTTCCAGCGAGTTGACCGCCGCGCTGTTCACCGTTTTGCTCTTTAGCACTGCGGCGTTCATCTTGCCGCGCGCGTGGCTGGGCATCGTTCTCATCGCGCTGATTCCGCTGCAATTCTATTTTCCCATCACCGCATCGTTTTATCTGCGCGGCGCGCTCGTTTTTGTCCTCGCGGCAATGCTGCGCGTCGTTCTCCTTCGGCCTTCGTCTTTCGTCCTTCGTCCTCTGTCCTGGCTTCTCCCCGCCGCGCTCTTCCTTGCTGCCGCGTTCATCGCCGCGCTCGGTGCAACGAATCGCTATCTCGCGCTCAAAGGCATCTTTGATTGGCTACCTGTGTTTGCCGCCGCGTTCGTCATCGGTGAGACGATGCCGCCGCGCTGGCTCAAGCGTTTCATCGTCGCGCTCGTCACTGTCGGTGTGCTGGAGGCGCTGCTGGGTTTGTTGCAAACGCGATTCACTCCAGCGCAGATTGCCGAGGTGTTGCAGATTCCATCGAGCCATTGGTTTTATCAACCCAACTTGTTGCGCGAACGCCTCGCCGAGTTCTCGTTCAACTGGTTGGCAGGCAATCGCGTGTTACCCTTTGGCACGTTCATCAACGGCATTGATTACGCGCTCTTTCTCGCGGCGATGCTGGGACTAGCAAGCGCGTGGTTGATGCAGGAGGCAGGAGGCAGGAGGCAGGAGGCAGGAAGCGGAGACTGCCTACCGCCTACTGCCTCCCGCCTACTGCTCACTGCTTACTGCTTACTGAGTATTGCTCTAATCGGCATCGCCTTGTTGCTGACGTACAAAGGATCGGGCTTGTTGGCATTAGCCGGCGCAGGCGCGGTGCTGGTGTGGGCGTTAGGCGTGACGCGCGCCACTGCCTCCCGCCTCCTGCCTCCCGCCTCCCGCCTACTGCCTACTGCCTCCTGGCTACTGGCTGGAGTCTTGTTGCTCGGCATCGTTTTCTTCGAGCCGCTGGTTCAGCGCGGCGCGTTTTTGATTCAGCGCGAGAGTAGCGCGTCGTACGAGACGGGACGTCTGGAAATTTGGAGGCAAGCGCTTGCCGCGTTGCCGCAACGACCGTTCTTTGGATTTGGGCTGAACAACGCGGGGCAACTCATCGCGCCGACGCAAAGTTTGCGCGGCGGCACGTTCATTGTCAACGCGAATGCGCCCGAAAGCGCGTACGTGGCGACGCTTGTCGAAACCGGCATCATCGGTTTTGCCGCACTGCTGTGGTTCATCGGCGCGGTGCTGGTGCGCGCGTATCAACGCGCGCGCGCGTCGCTGCTGTACGCGGGTGTGCTCGCGGCGATTGTCGCGTTGTTGTGCGGCAATCTCACTGTGAACGGCTTGACAACCGACCAAAACGGTTTGTTGCTTGGCGTGTTAATCGGAATGGTGTTCGCGGACAATGAGCGTACCCACGTCTGAAATTCAAATGCGCCGCGTCGCCACGTTCACCGCGATTACCGCGTTCGGTTTTGTGCTGGGCAAACTGAGCGGTGTGGTGCGCGAGATGGTCATCAGCGCGCAGTTCGGTCTCTCCGCCGAACTGGATGCGTACTTGATCGCGTTCACGGTTCCGACGATCATCAACAACATCATTGCCGGCGGGACCATCGTTGCGGCGATGATGCCGACGCTGGCGCGCTATCTGGCGAAAAATGATCGCGCGGGATTCTGGTACGCGGCAAGCATTGTCACGAACATTGTGCTGCTCATCACCGGCGCGCTGACTGTTGGCGTGATGCTGTTGCCGATGCCGGTCATCGCGCTAGTCGGTCTTGGCTTTGCCGAATCGGTGCAGCGCACGGCGGCGCACCTGTTGGTGATTGTGATGCCCACGCTCTTTTTGAGCGCGCTGTTGAATATGCTGCTTGTCGTTCTCAACGCGCTCGATCGGTTTGTGGCGCCCGCGCTGATTTTTCTCGCGCTCAATCTGGGCATCATCGTGACGGTGATTGTGCTTGCGCCAGCGCTGGGCATCTATGCGGTCGCGTGGGGATTGCTCATCGGGGTCGCGTTGCAAGTGGCGATTCAATTTATCGAACTGCGGCGCGAACGCCCCCAATATTTTTTGCGCCTCGATTGGCATCATCCCGTCCTGCCCGAAGTGTGGCGCGCGTTCGTGCCGATTGCCGCGCTCTCGGTCGTCGCGCAAATCAATTTGGTGGTGGATAAAACGATGGCGACGATGCTTCCCACTGGCAGTGTGAGCGCGCTCTACTATGGCGATTCGATTCTGGGGCTGTTCTATATGCTGGGGGTAAGTTTAGGCATTGGCGTCTTTCCCAGTTTGAGCCGTTCGGTCGCGGCGAACGATCTGGCAAGTACTGCGCGCGCGGTCACCACATCGTTACGAATGTTGATTTTTGTGTTGATGCCATTGACACTGCTCCTCATCGCGTTCGCCGAGCCGATCATCGGTTTGATTCTGGGGCGCGGCAAGTTCGATGTGAACGCAGTGGGGATGACCGGCAGCGCGCTCGCGATGTACGCCATCGGTTTGATTGCGATGGCGCTACTGAACATTTTGCAGCGCGCGTTCTACGCACTCTCGGACAGTGTTACGCCCTTTATCGTTGGCGCGGCGACGATGATTTTGCACATCGCGCTCAACTGGGTGCTGATGCAAGTGCTGTTGCACGCCGGCATCGCGCTCTCCGCTTCGCTGTGTACGATTCTGGGGACGCTCGTGTTGATCGGCTTGCTCGCGCGTCGTCTGCCCAACATTCAAACGCGCGCTCTGGCGATACATCTTGTGCGCTGCGGCGCGCTCGCGTTCGTCAGCGCGCTCGCGGCGTTTTTCGTGTTCGATGGCTTGAATGTGGGTGTGGTCACGTGGACGGGACGAATCGTTGGTGTGCTGTGCGCCGTGCTGGGGGGCGCGCTGTATTTTGGCATCGCGCTCGCGCTGCGCGTGCCGGAGAGTCGAATGTTGTTGGACTGGGCATTCGGTTTGTTGCAGCGTCGTGAGGCGGTCGGATGAATATTTGCATGTTCTCGCGCATTATGCCGATTCATTCGGCGGGTGGAATGCAAGACCACGTGCAAACGCTGAGCGCGGGTTTAGCGCGGCGCGGGCATCGGGTTACGGTGATTACCACCGCGCGCGCGGATGGCAAAGAGTTTGAAATTGTTGACGGCGTCGAAATTCATTTTTTGAAAAACACACCGAGCGGACGATACTCGTGCGCGTTTTGGTCTGCATCGGCATCCAAGTTCAACGAGTTGCACGCGCGCGCGCCTTTCGATGTGATGCACAGTCAGAGCATTGGCGCGTACGGCGCGTACAGGCAAGCGTTGCCGCGCCGGCATCGTTTACCGCTCGTGACCTCGTTGCACGGCACGCATTTCGATGTGCTGACCACGAGTTGGCATACCGATTTCGTGTCGGCACAACTGGGCGGTGTGGCGCGATTCGGCGCGGTTGCCGCCAAAATGTTCTTCGATTATCTCACGCGCGATCTGTGGTTCATTCGCGACTCGGATGTGGTGATTGCGACGAGTGATGCGGATGTAATCAAGTACAAAAAATATTATCGGCTGAACGATACGCGCATTCGCACGGTGTACAACGGGATTGACACGCAACTCTTTTCGCCACTCCCAATCTCCAATCTCCAATCTCTGCGCGCCCAACTCGAGATTGACCCGAACGACAAGATCATCCTCGCGCTCGCGCGCTTGCAAAAAGACAAGGGCGTGCAGAACGCGATTGCGGTGCTGCCGCGCGTGCTGGAAAAATTTTCTGCGGTTCTCATCGTCGTTGGCGATGGTGATTACCGCGCCGCGCTCGAAGTGCTGGCGCGCCAACTGGGTGTGGCGGAGCGCGTGCGCTTCGTTGGGACGCAGCCGCTCGCAGAGTGCGCGCGCTATTTCAACCTGTGCGATGTGTTCGTTGATCCCACGCTCCGTACCGATGGCTACGACCTGACGATTGCGGAGGCAATGGCGTGCGCCAAACCGGTCATCGTCTCCGATGTCGGCGCGAACGCGACGCTGATTGATCGCGCGACGATGCGCGATGGCATTCTGATTCCGCGCGGCGATAACGACGCGCTCGCGCGCGAGATTCTGCGCGTGCTGGGCGATGCGCGGTTGGCGATGGAGATGGGGCGCCTCGCGCGCGAAAAAATCGTCGCGCGGTTTAGCATCGCGGCGATGGTGAGCGGGATGGAAAAGGTGTATCAAGAATTGCGCAACAAGGATGATGGATGAGCAAAGGCGATAATCGTGAGTATGTCTGGAGCGAGACGCTCAGCATTCGCCCTGAATATCCGCACATCGAACGCTGGATTACGCCGGGCGCGCGTGTGATAGATTTGGGGTGCGGCAACGGTTCGTTGTTGCTCTTACTCAAAGAAAAGAAAAACATCATCGCAGCGGGGATCGAGGTGTCGCCGAGCGGCGTTGCGGTGTGTCGCGCGCGCGGCTTGTCCGTCACACAGGGCAGAATTGATGTGCCGCTGAACGAGATTGCGGACGACGCTTTTGATTTTGCGATTTGCAACGTTACCCTGCAAATGGTAATGTATCCCGAAGTGACGCTGCGCGAGATGCGCCGTATTGCGCGCTATCAAATTGTCTCGTTTCCCAATTTTGCGTTCATTGCCAATCGGCTTGATCTCTTGTTGTTCGGACGGATGCCGCGCTGGGGTTTGTTCGGTTACGCGTGGTACAACACGGGGCACATTCATCAATTGTCCATTGCCGATTTTCTCGCCACGATTGCAGAGTTGAAAATGATTGTGCGTGATCGAGTGTGGTTGAGCAAACTGGGGCGCGCGTGCGCGCTCGCGCCGAATCTGCTGGCGCAGACCGCGATTTTTTTGTTGGAACGAAAGGAATGAACAGCCAATCGCTGCTCGATGGTGACTATGTGCGCGCGCTCGATGCGCGCCTCGATTCAGACGAGGCGTATATCGAATATCAGCGCGTAGAGGCGCGACGCGCGCTGCCGTTTCTCGCGCGCTTTTTCGATGTGCAGAACGCGCGCGTGCTGGAAGTCGGCGCGGGGCGTGGCGGCAAGGGCATCGCGTACGCGCAAGCCGGGATGCGCATTACATCGCTCGATGTGGATGTGGACGCGCTGGGTATGGGCATCAATGCCGCGCGGCGCGCTGGGGTGGCGATGAGTTTTCTCGCAGGGGATGGCGCGCGCTTGCCATTTTCCGCTGAGGCATTCGATGCGATTCTGCTCGACAGTGTCATCGAGCATGTCGCAAATCCGCTGGCGGTGTTGCAGGAATGTTATCGCGTGCTCACGCCGGGGGGCATTGTCTTTGTGGTCTTTCCGCCGTTTTACGGACCCTTGTCCGGTCACATTGACGATTTCATTTTGATTCCCTGGTTTCATCTGTTGCCGCGTCACATCGTCCAGCGCAAATTGTCTTCGATGGAGCAACGGCTGGGATTCTTGACACCGCGCGAGGCGTACGCGGTGTTTGCCACGCTCAATCGCTTGACGATCTTTGGATTCAAGCGCGCGGCGCGGCGCGCGGGCTTTACCTTTGCCTACTGGCGCGTGCGTCCATTTTTGACACATCCCGGCACGCGCTTGCTCGTTGGACTCGTCTCTGCCTTGCGTCAGCCGTCGCGCCTCGAAAATCTACGCGCGGTGTTCGCGCGCGCGTGGCGCGAGTTTACGTTCGGCACGTTTTTATTGTTCTTGCTTTTGTGCGCGTTGGCGCCGTTCGTGTTCATTCCATTCGCGCAAGAAATCGCGGCGGGTGGGGTCAAGGCGGTGTTGCGTAAAAGAGAAGAGAGGAGAGAGGAAAGATGAAAGAGGAAAGAAGAATTCATTCGTCCTTCGTCTTTCGTCTTTCGTCTTTTGTCCTTCGTCCTTCGTCTTTCGTCCTTCGTCATTCGACATTCGTCTTAGTGCTGGTAGGTCTCGCGCTGCGCTTGTTTTTGATTTTTCCGGGAGCGCTCGAATCAAAAGTTGAATTTTTCTACAACCGCGCCGACTTGCGTAACTATTACTGGCCCGCGCAAGCGGCACTGACCGGCGCGAATCCGTACGCGCTCTGGGCAAGCGGACAATCGGGTGAGTTTCGTTCGGATATGGCGCCGCTGGAACTCGCGCTCTACGTGGCGACGGTGGCGGTCTGGAACGATCCGCGCGCGCTGCAGATTTTGTTCGCGCTGTTCGATGCGCTCAACATCGTCTTGCTCGGTGCTTTGTTCAAATCATCGCCGCTTCGATTGCCGTTTCAAATTTTCTACGCGCTGGGTCCGCTGACGATTTACAACCTGGTGCTGGTGCCGCAAGACAAGACGATTCTGCTCACGCTGACGTTTTTGATTTTCTATCTACTCACGCATCACGCATCACGCATCACGCATCACGTTTCACGGTTCGAGGTTCCAAGTTCGACGTTGGTTGTCATCATCGCCGCATTGCTCGCGTCGTTCAAATGGCTCAGCGTGTTTTACATCGCGCCACTCTTGCTCTTTGTCTCGCGTGATTGGCGTGACTGGGTCAAGTACGGCGCGCTCTTTGGAGGCATCGTCGCGCTCACACACCTGCCCTGGCTTCCCGATTGGCTCTACGTGTACCAATTTCGCGCGGGGCGTACCGCAACGCCAATGCACATCGCGCCGGCAGTGTTGTTGAACGCGCTCGGTTGGTTCGACAAGAACGCGTTGATGATTCTGCTGATTGTTTCACTGCTGGCGATTTACGCGCTCTTTTGGTTCAAGCGGATTGACATTTTCGAAACGATTGCGCTTTCGGTGATGGTGGGAATCCTGTGGACGCCGGATATGGACCCGGTGCACCTTTCGATTATCGTTTTGCATTTCTTGCTCATCGTGGATTGGTCGAGCATCGCGCGGCAAATCATCGTTTGGGGTGCGAGCGCGTGGGTTGCATCGGTGTACGCGCTTTCGACGCGCACGGGATTCACGCGCTATGGTTTACCAGATTTGCGTGAGATCGTCGGTGTGTATGGTTCAGTGCAGATGATTGTGCTGTCGTATGTTCTGTTTGGTGTGGTCTTGACGTTTTACATTCTCGACAAATGGCGCGGACGTGTAATCGCGCGCGCGGTATTGTGTGAGGAAACGCAATGATGCTACAAGACACCCGCGAACGTGCCTTGCCACAGTCCACGCAATCGCTCGAAGACTATTTGGTTTATTTAAAGCATCTCGCGCTGTACCGATTTGCGGCGCGGTATGCGGCACAGAAATGCGTGCTGGACCTGGGATGTGGCGAGGGGTACGGTAGCGACGCGCTCGCGCACACCGCGCATTTCGTTGTGGCGGCGGATCGAAATGTGGAGGTGGTACAGCACGCGCGGCAAAAGTACACGCGCGCGAATCTCGCGTTCGTTGTGTGCGATGCTCAAGCCCTGCCGTTCCGCACCGCAAGTTTCGCGACCATCGTGTCGTTCGAAGTCATTGAGCATATTCCGAACGTGCGGCAATATTTGGAAGAGATTGCGCGCGTGGGCGCGGCGCGCGGCACCGTCATCCTCTCGACGCCGAATCGCGTGTTGCGCTTGTTACCATTCCAAAAGCCGTGGAATCGCTTTCACCTGCGCGAGTACGATGCGCGTGGCTTGGCGCGCGCGGTGCGTGCCGTTTTTCCGCGCGCGCAAATGCTGGGCATCACGGCAACGCCGCCGATTCTGGAAATCGAAAAGCGGCGCGTGAAGCAAAATCCATTTGTTGCATATCCCAAGATGCTGATCCAACTGTTCATCCCGCGCGCGGTGTACGCGTGGCTCAAAGCGCGGCGCGCGCCGCGCGTCGAGGCGGCGCACGCGGTCGCTTTCGACGCGACGCGGTTTGGTGTGGATGATTTTCGGATTACGGCGGATGGGCTGCGCGAGTGTATCAATTTGATTGCGATTGGTGAGAAGGTGGAGTGAACATTTCCACGCACGTCAAGGATAGTTTTCTTGACCTGATATTCGTTGTTCTCCAACTGGCTATGGTTACCAGCCACGCCGTGCTCGCTCTCGGCAAGTTCAACGCGTTTAGTTTATACGGTACCGATTTCGCGCTCTTTGATCAGGTCATCTGGAATACGTTGCATGGTCGTCTATTGGAAAACACGATTATTTCGGACGCACCCACGCTCCTCGCCCAGCGCTTTTCTCCCATACTCTTTGCCTTTGTACCTCTGTACGCGCTCTGGCATGATTCGCGAGTGCTGGTGTTGACGCCGGTTGTGGCAATCGGTAGCGCGGCAGTTCCGCTCTACTGGCTGGCGCGTCGTCGCCTGGGACGTCCCCTGGCGTTGAGCGTTGTGCTGGCGTTCTGGATGATGCCCGGCTTGCAGTCTATTGGATTGAACATTTTCAAAGAAATTGTTCTGACGATTCCTTTTTTGATGCTGGCGATGTGGTTTTTGCTAGCGCAACGGTACAAACCGTTTTTTGCTTGTTTGATTCTGGCGTTGATGTGCAAAGAGGAAGTCGGGCTCATTGTTGCAGGATTGGGCATCTACATTTTCTTCATTCAACGGCGTTATGTGTTTGGGAGTGTGGTGGCTCTCTTAGGAATATTGTGGACAACGATTCTGATTCAGATCGTGATTCCGTACTTTCACGGCAGTGCAAGTTATTACTACTTTGGGACAGGACAATATTCTGGTTCAGGGTTGTACGAGTACCTGGGGACCAGTGTGCCTGAAATCGTTACGACCCTTGTCACACGACCCGCCTTTGTGCTTGCGCATATTTTTACCCCCGAAAAAATAGAGATACTGACCAGGATGTTCTTACCTCAAGGAATCATCGCGCTGGTGGGATTGGAGAATTTGGCGCTGGCATTACCGACCCTGGGTTATACCTTGTTGAGCGAACGACGCGGTCAGTATATTTTCGGTTCGGAACATTACGCACCAGTGTATGTGTTTCTTGCGGTAGCGATGGTTGTTGGGATGGAACGTCTGCTCAAACTGGCGAATAAACCGAACCAATCGGAGACGTACCTCAAAAGCGTGCGGATTGCCATCGGCGGCTGGGTGTTGATGACGAGTGCCGCCGCGTATTTTCTTTACGCCCCCGGTCCCCTATCACGCAATTTTGCGCCCCACACTTTCATTCCATCGCCGCACGATCAAATCGGTGTGCAAATTGCCAGAATGATTCCCTCCGATGCTATCGTCGTCGTTCAATCCGAATTGGCATCGCACGTGGCGCAGCGTCGTTATCTCTATCTCGATACCATCTATCCCTGCCTGAGTGGCGTGGACTATATCTTTGCCGATACGCGACGCCCCTGGTACACCTATCGCGAACCGGGATGGCAGATGTTGTTTCGCTCTCCCTGGTTTATCACTGTGGTCGAAAACGATGGTTATGTGCTACGCCGACGATTGCCTGATTTGAAATTGGACGTGCCCGCTAGCGCTCAGTTCGATCGCCGATTAATGTTGGTCGGTTACACCATTCCTCTCACGCGCACTCTCAGCGGTGGCGAAGCGGTGCATGTCTTGACGGGCTGGCAAATCTCCCAGACCTTTGTGCAACGTTACACGCTGGAGTACAGTGTGTACGATCGTGCAGGACATCTGTGGGTTCAAGCGACGCACGAACCCTGTCGCGGCATTCGTCCGACGAATCAGTGGAAGCCCGGTCAGGTCAATTACGATGATGTGTTTCTCCGTTTGCCACCGACGATGCCTTCGGGTGATTACACCTTGACGCTGGCGGTGTATGCCGATGTGAATCAAGGAGCGCTGGAAGCGCGTGATGCTCTGGGACGCGCACTGGGGACCGAAATCGAAATCGCTACGCTGCCGGTCAGCAAGAACAAACAATCGTTCACGGCGAGCGAGCTCTGGATCGAACAGCCGTACTTTGTGGATATGGGCGAGATGCGTCTTTTAGGGTTCAAGCCGTTTCCGACGATGCTTCAAGCTGGTCAGCCCTTGGCGCTTGGCTTGTACTGGCGTGCGCGTGCCAAGCCGCAGGGCGATTATCTCGTGACGGTACAAGTACGCGATGCCAGCGGCAATCTTGTAATCGAACAATCGGACCGACCAGCGCTGGGGACGTATCCAACGACGCAGTGGGAGGCAGGCGAAGTTCTCCTCGATTGGCACGATCTCCAGATTCCATCCGATACGCCACCGGGAAAGTATCACCTTGTCGTTGCCTTGCGCGAATCGGCAAGTGCGCGTGTCCTGGGCGAAGCAAAAATCGGAGAGATTTCCGTTCGCTGATACATTTGCCCTTCGTCGTTCGTCCTTCGTCTTTAGACTATGAACACACTCAAACATTTACTTCTCGTGGGCATTGTAGCATTGGGAGCGGGCTTGCGTTTCTGGGGCATCAATTTTGGTTTGCCCTACACCTACGCACCCGACGAGCCAACCTATCTGACAATTACGCTCCAGATTCTGCGTTCGGGCGATTTGAATCCGCACTGGTGGTATTATCCGTCGGCGATGTTTTATCTGCACGCGCTTGCGCAAGCGATTTTCTTCTTGTTGGGACGTAGTATCGGCGTATTCACGACGCTGGCGGATTTGACCCTGCCCGAAATTATTGCTACCGGCGTGGGGCACACCACATTGCCCGAAACTTTTCTGATCGCGCGCGGGCTGACGGCGCTGTTGAGCACGTTGGCGATTCTGGTGGTTTATGCGATGGGGCGGCGTCTCCATCCCAATTCATCGGTGGCGATTCTGGCGGTGTTATTCTTTGCTCTCTCGCCGACCGTGAACGATACCAGTCATCGTATCGGTCCCGACGTCCTGGCGATGTTTTTTCTGCTCGTTTCTGGCTTGTTCGCGCTGCGACTGGTGGATGAGCCGCATTGGCAAAACTATGTCGGCGCGGGACTGGGAGCAGGTCTGGCTTTTGGGAGCAAGTACAACGCGGGTGTGGTTCTTATCGCAGTGCTGGTTGCTCATTTCTCGCGCTGGCGCTGGGCAGAGTGGCAGAGACTCCTTCTCGCGTTTGTTGCAACGGCGTTAGGATTTTTCATCGCTACACCATTTGCTGTTTTCGATTTTCCGAATTTCTGGGAAGGATTGCGCTGGCAGGTCTTTTCATACTCGGTGGAAGGACATAGTGGGCAGGAAGGCGATGCGTTACGCTGGTATCTGACCTACTTGTGGTCTGTGGAAGGATGGGTAGCACTTGGGGGAGCGTTGGGCGCGCTGTGGATGGTCAAGAGTCGTTCACCCAAGTATTGGACGCTACTCAGTTTTCCCGTGGCGTATTTTGCCTTTGTCAGTATGATGTTCACCCGCAATGAGCGGACGATTATGCTGATTGTGCCCTTCCTGAGTCTGAGCGCGGCAATGCTCCTGGTGAATGTGTACGAGTACCTTACTACCAGACGAGAGATGCGGTATGCGATGCCGCTTGCTGTTATTGTGACGATGTTTATCGTCTGGTCGCCGCTATACATCTCGCTCACCTCTATCGAACGCCTCTTGACTGTAGATGGTCGCGAAACTGCGCGCGTCTGGATCGAACAGAACTTGCCACGTGGGACGCGCATTGCCATCGAGGCGTATTCGCCGTACGTTGATCGCGAACGATTTGTGGTTGATGCGGTGGGGGGAATGATCACACGCTCACCCGAATGGTACATCCGCAATGGCATCGAGTATCTGGTAGCGAGTTATGGCACCTACGGTCGTTTCTACGAAGACCCGGCGCGCTATCGTGACATCGTCGCGCGTTACGATGCGTTCTTTGGTCACTTTCCAGAGATCAAACGTTTTGACGATGGGGGCTATCAAATTCGCATTTATCGTACGAACGTGAGCGGCTTGCCCAACCAGCGCGTTGGCGCGCGCTGGGGGTGGTATGAAAACTGGCTGGAACTTGTGGGGTATGACCAGGCCACTGCGGTTTTGCCGGGCGAAATGCTGAATGTGGTGTTGCACTGGCGTGGACTCAAACCGCGCCGCGAAACGTTCCACCTGACCGCGCGCTTGCTCGATGGTGCGGATCGTGAGATCGCCCAATCGTCTGGGCAATTGCTGGTCAAGGTCGAAGAAATTACGCGCGGCGCGTGGACGATTCCGGTTCCCAGGGATGCCGCGCCCGGTCTTTATCGTCTTGAGTTGGATGTAGATGCAGAGGACATTGGGCGCGTGCCGGTGCTCAATCGGTTTCGAGAGCCGATTGCTGACAAGGTGTTCATCGGTCCCGTGAAGATTGCGCCGCTGCCACCAATGCCAGCCGAACTGGATGCGCTACGTCGTGTTGGTGCGAGATTTGGTGAGAGGTTTGAATTGGTGGGCTATACCTTGTCGCGCGTAGGCGATACAGTGAACCTCACGCTGTATTGGCGGAGCATTGCGAAGAGTGATAAGAATTACACGGTCTTTGTTCACCTGCTCGATGCCGAAGGCAATGTGCGCGCGCAACGCGATGCACCACCGCACGCTGGGGCGTATCCAACTTCGATTTGGGATGTGGGGGAAATCGTTCGCGATGACTATGCGCTGGAACTGCCGCGCGATTTAGCGGCGGGAGAATATCGCCTGGTCGTGGGGTGGTACGAGTATCCGAGCTTGGCACGAGTGAGTGTGACGGATACGATAGGTAACCTCCTGGGCGATCAATTTGTGTTGGATGAAATCATTCGGATCAAACCGTGAACTCTCAATCGCCAATCCAAAATCCCAAATCCAAAATCGAAAATACTCTTCGTATTGCGATTGTCGCCAGCGATTACGCGCCTACCATCGGCGGGGTGCAGACGGCGGTGCGCCACCTCGCGCGCAATTTGCGCGCGCGCGGTCACGCGGTCATCATTCAGAGTTCACTCCCATCGCGCGATGTGCCGATGCAAGAAAACGTGGAGGACGTGCCAGTGTATCGTTTCCCCTGGGGGCGCCGACCGCTGTGGTCGTTGCCGCTGCGCGCGCTGCAAACACTCGTTGGGATGGCGCGCGTGTTGCGCGCGTTCAAACCCGATGTGGTGTACGTGCATTTCTTGACCATCAACGCGCTCTACGTTCTCCTGTTGCATTACATTCTGCGCTTTCGACTTGTCGTCTCGGCGCGCGGCAACGACATTCAGGGCATTCCGCTTCGTTCGCGTTTGCAACGCTGGATGCTTGCGCGCTTGTTCGCGCGCGCGGACGCGATTTTGTTTTGCTCATCGTACGTTCAGCGCGATGCCGCGCCGTACCTGAAGCACGCCTCGCCGCGCGCCTTCATCGGCGTCGTGGGCGATGGCTTTGACCCGGACGAATTTCGCACGCCGCGTCTGTATCAACATCCCGCGCCGTACATTCTGGCGATGGGTCGGCTCGTCCACAAAAAAGGTTTCGATATGTTGATTCGCGCGTTCGCGCGCATCGCTGCCGAGTTTCCACGCGTGCACCTCCTCATCGCCGGCGATGGCGAAGAACGCGCCGCGCTCGAACGATTGATTGACGAACTCGCTTTGCGCGCGCGTGTGCATCTTTTGGGCTTTTGCGATCGCGCCACATCGCTCGCGCTGTTTTGGGGTTGCGAGTTTTTTGTGTTATCATCGCGTCT
>DAOTYB010000333.1:0-17011 GCA_034435315.1 Anaerolineae bacterium
GCGATTTGTGATTGTTCACGATGGGCAATCTGCAATCGGCAATCGAAAATCGGCAATCGAAAGCACGCGCCCGCCACGACGGATGAAAATATCCACCAAGAACACGAAGAGACACGAAGGTTTTTTCTTCGTGTTCCTTCGTGACCTTCGTGGACAAATGGATTTTCGAAGGAGATAATCCACAATGGATATTCATCAACTTATCGAAGCAGAAAAAAAGTACCTGGCGCCGACGTATGCGCGCCCGCCGTTTGTGTTGATACGCGGCGAAGGGGTTTATGTGTTCGATGCGAACGGCAACAAGTATCTCGATTGCGCGGCAGGGATTGCCGTGAACGCGCTCGGTTACAACGATGCCGGTCTGGTTGCGGCGATTCAACAAGCGGCACACGGCTTGTTGCACACCTCGAACCTGTTTTACACCGAACCGCAAATCGCGCTAGCCCAGGCACTAGTTCAAGCCTCGTTTGCCGACCGCGTCTTTTTTACGAACAGCGGGACGGAAGCGATCGAAGGCGCGCTCAAATTCGCGCGCAAGTATCACGTCGAACGTGGGGAGACGCACCGTAAAAATTTCGTAGCGTTTCGCGGCAGTTTTCACGGCCGCACGATGGGCGCGCTCGCGCTCACCGATTCGGAAAAGTATCAGGCACCGTTTCGACCGCTGATGCCAGGCGTGACCTTTGCCGAGTTCAACGATCTCGCTTCCGCGCGCGCTGCCATCAACGACGAAACGGCGGCGGTCGTCATCGAGCCGGTGCAGGGAGAAGGCGGCATCTATCCTGCGCGCGACGATTTTTTGCGCGGCTTGCGCGCGCTGTGTGACGAACGCGGCGCGCTCCTCATCTTCGATGAAATTCAGTGTGGCCTGGGACGCACCGGCAAACTGTGGGCGTACGAGTGGTCGGGTGTCACGCCCGATGTGATGGCACTCGCCAAACCACTCGCTGGCGGTTTGCCCATCGGCGCGATTCTGATGACCGAACGCGTGGCCGTGGCAATGCACGTGGGCGAACACGGGACGACGTTTGGTGGCGGTCCGTTCATCACCTCGGTCGCGCACTATGTGTTCAATCGTATCCGTGATCCACAGTTTTTGGCACACGTGAACGCGGTGGGCACATACCTGCTCGAACGCCTCAGCGAAATCAACTCACCGCACATCAAACAGGTGCGCGGACGCGGCTTGATGATCGGCGTCGAACTGGATGTGCCCGCCGCACAGGTACGTGAACGTGGCTATGCGCACGGCTTGCTCCTCATTCAGGCGCGCGATCACGTTGTGCGCTTTGTCCCACCGCTGATTTTCCAACCGGCACATGCGGACGAGTTGGTGACCAAATTCACCCAAATTCTGGCAGAGGTAGGATGATGCTCGATCACGCCTTTCCCTCACCCATCGTTTTGACGACAACGCCGGCGGTACGCGTACGGCGCGCCACGCTCGACGATGCGCGCGCGATCGCTGACCTCGTTGCGCTGGGTGAACGCGAGGGCCAACTCTTGCCGCGCTCGCTCGAGGCGATTCGCGCCAGCATCGCCGATTGGATTGTTGCGGAAGATCGCGGTCGCATCATAGGCGCGGGTTCTCTCGTCGAAATGAACCACGCGCTCGCCGAAGTGCGTTCGCTCATCGTCGCGCCTGCGTATCGTCGGCTCGGCATCGGCAAAGATATGGTCAGCGCGCTGATTGATCTCGCGCGCACGCGCGGCATCCCGACGATTTTTACCCTCACGCGCGCTGTTTTGTTCTTTGAGAAACTGGGCTTTGTCATCACCGAAAAAGAAAACTTTCCCGAAAAAGTATGGCGCGATTGCTCCCTGTGTCCGGTGCAATTCGCATGCGATGAAGTGGCGATGGTGTTGTCGGTGGGACGGTAAGACAGTGGGACAGTGGGACAGTAGGACAGTGGGACAGTGAGCAGTAGGACGGCACGGCTAATCGGCAATCGGCAATTGGCAATCGAAAATCTCAGAATCGGAAATCGGCAATCGAAAATCTAAAATCAATAATGGAGGAGACGATGAACAAACCCAGAGTGAACAAAGTAGTCCTGGCGTATTCCGGTGGCCTGGACACATCTATCATCGTTCCCTGGCTCAAGGAAAATTATGAGTGTGAAGTAATCTGCGTGTGCGCCAACATCGGGCAGGGCGATGATCTGAGCGGTATCGAAGCCAAAGCCCTGGCAAGCGGCGCCAGCAAATGCTATGTGCAAGACCTGCGCGAGGAATTCATCACCGAATACATCTATCCCACGATTCAAGCCGGTGCTGTGTACGAACGCAAGTATCTGCTCGGCACCTCGTTCGCGCGTCCACTCATCGCCAAAGCCCAGGTGGAAATCGC
The DNA here is from genome assembly GCA_034435315.1 of Anaerolineae bacterium. Classification (GTDB taxonomy): domain Bacteria; phylum Chloroflexota; class Anaerolineae; order UBA4142; family UBA4142; genus VGOB01. Next base: position 2,351 of record DAOTYB010000333.1, read on the forward strand.
AGAGATGGAAGGCGCGGATGCGGTCGCGCACGGCTGCACCGGCAAAGGCAACGATCAGGTGCGCTTTGAGTTGACGTATCAGGCACTCAATCCCAAACTGCACGTCATTGCGCCCTGGCGCGAATGGACGATTCGCTCGCGAGAAGATGCCATCGCCTACGCTCAAAAGCACAATGTGCCGGTGACGGCGACACTCAAATCCATCTACTCGCGCGATTGGAACATCTGGCATCTATCGCACGAAGGGGGTATGCTCGAAGACCCCTGGCAAGAACCCGAAGCTGCAATGTATCAACTGACCGTCGCGCCAGAACAAGCCCCCGATGAACCCGAATATCTCATCATCGAATTTGAAAAAGGTGTGCCGCGCAAAATCAACGGACGCGCGATGGGCGCCATCGAATTGCTCACGCTGTTGAATCAACTCGGTGCGAAACACGGCATCGGTCGCGTGGACTTGGTCGAGAATCGTCTGGTCGGAATGAAATCGCACGGTGTGTATGAAACGCCCGGCGGGACGATTCTCGTTGCCGCGCACGATGCGCTGGAAGAACTGTGCCTCGACCGTGAGACGCTGCACTACAAACAACAGATCGCGCTCAAGTACGCCGATTTGGTGTACAACGGACAATGGTTTACTCCCCTGCGTGAAGCGCTCGATGCGTTTGTGCGCGAGACACAAAAAACGGTCACCGGGATGGTGCGTCTGAAACTGTACAAAGGCAATGTGATTCTGGTGGGGCGCAAATCGCCGTACAGTTTGTATCGCGAGGATTATGCCACCTTCGGGCAAGAAGACGTGTACAACCAAAAAGATGCCGAAGGGTTCATCCGCCTGTTTGGTTTGCCGCTCAAGGTACGCGCGATGCTCGACATCGAACGACACGGCAAGAGCACCTACGCCTCACCCGATTATTCTAAATTCAAACGAGACTAGCCATGAGCCAATCGCTCGACGAGACAATCGCAGCCAGCGGTGTGATTGCCGCAAGAGGTTTTCGCGCCGCTGGCGTCGCTTGTGGTTTGAAAAAGAACGGCGCACTCGATCTGGCACTCGTGACCAGCGAATACGATTGCACCTGCGCCGGTGTTTTCACCACGAATCGCGTTCAGGCGGCGCCGGTGCTGTATGACAAAGCCACACTCGCTAGCAACGCGCGCGCGCTTCGTGCGGTGGTCATCAACAGCGGGTGCGCGAACGCCTGCACCGGTGACGCGGGTCTGGAAGACGCGCGCACGATGGCAAGCGAAACCGCGCGCGCGCTCGGCGTGCAAACAGAACAGGTGCTGGTCATGTCCACCGGCGTCATCGGGCAACGTTTGCCGATGGACAAGATTCGTGCAGGCATCACTCTCGCCGTACCGCGCCTCTCGCCAGCGGGAGGCGCAGACGCCGCGCGCGCAATCATGACGACCGATACCCGTCCCAAAGTGTACGCTCTCCGCAACGCCGCATACACTATCGGCGGAATGTGCAAGGGCGCCGGTATGATTCACCCGCAGATGGCAACGATGCTCGCACTTGTCACGACCGACGCGCAGATCGCGCCCGATTTGCTCGACCGCGCCGTGCGCGTGGCGGTCAATCAAAGTTTCAATCGCATTAGTGTTGACGGCGACACCAGTACGAACGACACTGTGCTGGTGCTGGCAAATGGCGCGTCAGGAAAAGAGATTGGAGCATCGGACATTGAAGATTTCACCACGACCCTGACGCAGGTCTGTGTGAATCTCGCGCAGCAAATTGTGCGTGATGGAGAAGGCGCGACCAAATTCGTGGAGATTGTTGTCAGCGGCGCGCGCACCGAAGCGGAGGCGGTGCGCGTGGCAAAAGCGATCGCCAACTCGCCGCTCGTCAAGACCGCGCTCTATGGTGGTGATGCCAACTGGGGACGCGTCATCGCGGCGGCAGGATACAGCGGCGTGGCGGTAGATGTTGCTACGATGACGTTGTGGTTTGGCGAGGTGAATGTTTTTGCCAGAGGAATGCCGACTGATTTCCACGAAGCCGCTTCCACGCGCGCGATCGCAGGTAGCGAGGTGTCCATTCGTCTCGACCTGGGACAGGGCACGGCACAGACCACCGTGTGGACGTGCGATCTTTCCCACGACTATGTGACCATCAACGGCAAGTATCGAACATAAATCTCATCACCCCATCACCAGATACCCCGCCGCCGCGACGAGACTTCCAAATACACTCGCCAGAAAATTCACGCCGTCGTTATCCAGCCAGCGCCAACCACGGACGAGGCGCGTCGTGCGTCCACACCGATGCACGCGCGCCTCGGTCTCTTTTTGATCAACATCGCAATAGTACATCGCCTGCACCGTCGCGCCCAGCAGCGAATCAAAAAGCGAACCGAGGAGACCGGCGAGGGGAATGAGCACACCGAAGGGGACGAAGGACGAAGGACGAAAGACGTAGGGCGAAAGAGAGTAGGAGAGAAAAGCCGCCGCGCCGATAAACAGCGCGCCGCAAAAAGCAACCAGGGTACCCAACGCGGTGATGCCACCACTCGTACCAGTTGGCACAATGCGCCCGGTGGTGATGAGACGCGGCGCGGTCTTACTCAAGACACCTAACTCGGTCGCCCACGTGTCCGCGTTCACGGTGGCGATGGCACCGACAAACGCGACAAAGAGAATCGGCTGGGGCACGAACGCGTACACCAGCGCGAGCAGCGCGCTCCAGCCGCCATTCGCAAGCACCTGTCCCACATCGCGGCGATGTCCTTTCTGGAATTTTTCGGCCAGCGCGGCTTTGGCGCGCGCCTTGTAATGAGACAACGCCGACGCGGTGACGAAAAACGCGACCAGCACACTCGCCCACGCCACGCCACCACTTGCAAAGACCAGCGTACCCACAATGACCGCGCCCACTACACCGCTCGGCGCCAGCGCACCGCGCCAGTAGGCTAGCGTAGCAATGCCCAGTGCAAAAATGAAACCGAGAATGAACGATTGCACCGTCAAGGGAACTGGTCCTCTTTCCTTACTCTGAACAGGCAGGTTTTTAACTTTTAACCACCCGGGCATCCGTCCGCTGTCGGTTGGAAACTGACGGCTCACATGAGCCGATGGCGAATTGTAACGGCGTTCCCTGAGAACAACCCCACTCATCTCCCTGCCCCCTGCTCTCCCCGCTTTGCGGGGAGAGCAGGGGGAGCGATGGGAGGCGGCGTGAGGGCGGGCGGCGAAGCCGCCCGCCACCAACCCCATCCTCTACCTCCCCCTCCCCGTTGGGGGCGAAAAATCCTTCGCCCCAACGGGGAGGGGGCAAGGGGGTGGGGCTTGACACCATAGACGGCGCGGCTGAGTAATTAAAATGAAAGTTTGTACCCGTGCCGTGGATAAAACACGAATGAACACAAAGCGTTTGCTTTGTGTTCATTCGTAGAAACCTACAGTCTCGTTGTAATCGGCACATTCAGCGCGCGCGCTAGCATCTCCAACTCGGGTACGATTTCGCCGTACGCCATTACGAGGTGATGCTCCCAGCCGTTGCTCAAAATTTCGTCGAGGAATTGCATCCCATCGCTATCAAAGCGAACGCGCGCGAGCGTGCCGCGCACTTCCATCTCGGTTTCGAGCGCGGTCGCGGTCGTCGCAAGCATTCGCAAGTTGCGCCCATCGTCGCCCAGACGCAGCAGCGTCACGCGACCGGGCTGGAGCGCGAATCCTGCCGTCACGCCCTTGCCTGCCGCGAAATGCGAAAAGAGATGTTTCGCGCCTCGAGCGAGTCCCACCGGCGCGCAACCGCCGTGCCACATCAAACCGGTGTTCGTCGCGCGATCCACCGACACAAAATCGGTGAGGAAGGGATGCATACCGGTCAACCGCCGCGCGATGAGCATCGTGACCGTGCCCATCACATCGCCTTCGCAACCGATGTAGATGCCGCGATCGTTCAGAATCGAAACGACGCCGCAGCCGGCGATACCATACGCCTCGACCAAATCGCCCCAGCATTTGAGCGTGAGCGCGTCGAACTTGTTTTCCAGCGCAAACTCTTGCAGCGCGATCACGAGCGCGGCGAACAAATCGCCTTGCCGCGCGCTGATTTCCACCGCGTCGTCGAACTGACGTAGCAAATCGCTTGCCGTCGCGCGCGCGCGATCTTCCGCCACGGCTTGAGCGCGCGCGACCAGCACCTGCAAGCCAACATCCACCACTTCGATGCCGGTGGCGCGGCGCAGCGCGAGTTTGTCCACCGCCAAATCCTCAAAGCCCGGCGCGTGACCGCCGATGGAGGCGATACGCAGTCGCTTGAGATCGCGCAAAATCCCGGCGACGCGCGCAAAACGCGCGAGGCGCGTCACAGCATCCGCATCGTCGTACGCGCTGTAGAGCGTGAGCGGACGATGCCCCAGTTTGTAGAGATTGCTCGCGTTGACGTTCATCCCCACGAGCGAGTTGAGGCGCAGTTTGCCGGTTTGCTCTTGCGGTTCATACCACGCCCACAGCATCAAGGGAAGATTCGCGAACGCTTGCGCGAACTGCATCGCCAGGCCACCGAGCGCGAACGTGCCGCTGATGATGACGAGCGCGTCAATGTCTCTGGCGCGCAGCGCGTCAATCGCAACGTCCGCGTCCGATTTTTCGATCACCAATTTTTCGACCGCGCACAGTTCGACGCCACCGAGTTCGCTCAAGCGCGCGCGCACCTGCGCGTACCACTGTTCCGCGAGCGGCGCCTCGAACGTGAGCCGCGCGAGACAGACGAGACCCAGGCGAGTAGGTTGAGGAGTGAGAAAAGTCATTGTCCATTCCTGATTTTCGATTGCCGATTGCCGATTTTCGATTATTTTCCTGATGCAATCGAAAATCGAAAATCTGAAATCTAAAATTACTGATAAGGTGTCGCGTCCCAGTTGTCGCTGAACAACTTGAGACCCCTGGCAGTGTACGGGTGATCAAACGCGTCTTTGTACACATCGAATCCTGCTGTCACAATGTCCGCGCCAGCGATGCCGGCTTCGACGATTTGGCGCGCGTTGCGAATCGCGGCGACGAGTACTTCGGTCTTGAAGTTGTAATTGCGATAGATGCGCGTGATTTCGCCAACCAGATGCGAAATTTCCTCGCCATTGGCTTCTTTCCAGCCAACGAACACTGATGCGTACGTTGCGCCAAGCCGCGCCGCCTGAAGCGCTTGCGCCGCCGAAAAAATTAGCGTGAGGTTGACGCGAATGTCCTTCTCGCGCAACATCTGCAACGCCTTGAACCCGGCTTCAGTCGCAGGAAGCTTGATGACAAAGTTCGGGCACATGCCCGCCAGTTTCATACCTTCTTCGAACATTGCGCGCGGCTCGGTGTGATGCGGATTCACTTCGACCGACATTGTCTTGTCGGTGCCTTCAAGCATCTTGCCGATTTCGGTGATGGCAGTGAGGAAGGGCTTGCCGCTGTTACGCACGTGACGCGGATTGCTGGTCACGCCGTCAATGTTCCACATTTCGAGCGCGTACTTGACTTCGTCTGCTTTGGCAGAATCGAGAAAAAACTTCATCGTGATACTCCTTAAAGATTGCGTATGAGGTGCTACGGAGTGCGTGTTGCATATTCAAACGGAACACGCACTACGGTTCGTAACTTGTTGGCGGATTGTCGCGCAACACGATCGTCTCGGTGGTGAGTGCCATCACAGCGCCGCTGATGGCAGTTTGCAGTGCTTCGCGCGCCACACCTGCCGAATCGAGAATGCCAGCATTGTCCATCGCGACGATCTGCCCGGTCAGCGCATCGCAGCCAAAGTTGGCGCCGCGTCGTTGCGCTTGAGCGATGAGCAAAGCCGGCGCGTCCAGCCCCGCGTTTTGCGCGATGCGGCGGAAAGGTTCTTCGAGCGCGCGCGCGACGATTTCGATGCCGTGCTTTTCATCGCCCTCGCCGGCGAGCGCGCGCACGGCGGGGATGCAATTCAAGAACGCGACGCCACCGCCGGGCACAACGCCCTCGCGCAGCGCGAGCGGCAACGCGCGCAGCGCTTTTTCGGCTTGCCGACGCATCATCTCGCGTTCCACTTGAGTATGCGCGCCGATCATCAGTTTGGCAATTTGCCCATTGAGTCGCGCCAGCCGAAATCTCAGATCGCTCACCTCCTCGTCAGTCTCTGGCAACGATTCGATACGCGCGCGCAGCGCGTCCGCGCGTTGCTTGACCATTTCAGGGTCACCTTCGCCAGCAACGATAATCAGTTCCTCCGCGTCCGCTTCGACGCGTGGCGCAGCGCCCAGATCGGATGGTTCGATTTTCGCCAACGGTCGTCCCAGTTCTGGCGACAGGACGGTTGCGCCGGTGAGCGTTGCCAGATCGTCAAAATCGGCGCGGCGTTTGGCTTCCACCTCGCGCAGTTCGGCGGCGAGAATTTTCAACTTGCCCTGCTGATGATTCAACACCAGCGTCATCAACGCGGTCCCGGAAATTTCTCTGGCAATCAGCGCGACTTGATGCCAGTCGGTTGCTGCCACGATCTTCAACAGCGGCATCACATCATCGAGCGCGGAAATCTCACCCGCGTACAGCGCCACGTGACACTCGTTGATGATGCAGCGACGCGTTATGGTATCGGTGATGAGGTAAGGCGAAACGAGTCGCCCTTTGAAACGACCGCCTTCGTAGTATTGTCGTTCGATGTACGGCGTTATGTATTCTTCGATCATCACATAGGCGTCGGGTCCCAGTTTGCTGAAAATTTCGCCGAGCACCGCGCTCAACCTGGGATCGCCGGTCATGGTTTCTGCCAGATGGCGCAACTCTTCAGTGCTGGCGGGACGCGCGAGTGTCTTGAGCGTATTTACCGCGACCCGTCCAGCGCGTTCGATGCCGCGCCGCAGCATCATCGCGTTGCCACCTACCGCGAGATACGCGCGGGCGTGGCACAGAATCGCTTGCGCGAGGACGGCCGTCGTCGCGCAGCCATCGCCGGCGCGTAGATGCTGGCGCCACACCAGATTGCGCGCCAGCATCGCGCCAACATCCTCCGCGCGATTTGGCAGTGCGATGATGCGGCGTGCAATCGTCGCCGCGTCCGTGAGCACCTCGGGCGTGGGGCGCGTGTCGTGCTGGGACAGGACGGATCCCTGTGTGGGTCCCAGTGTAATCGCGAGCACATTTGCAATTTGGTCAAAACCACGTTGCAATGCACGCGTCGCTGCTTCGTTCTGCAAAACCTGAGGTGCTGGCATCAATCTAATCTCCAATCTCTAATCTCTAATCCACCACGTTCCAACAAGCCCTAGCACAAGCGTGGCAAATGCAGTGATGATAAACATCGGTTGCAAACCAAAATGACTGGCAATTATACCGCTCACTGCCGGACCGATAAACATCCCCACCGCGTAAATCGTTTGATGCAAACCCATCGCCGTCGCGCGCTCGGCTTCGTCCACGCGCTCGATGCTCATTCCCATCGTGGTCGGATAACTGATGCCCAATGACAAACCAATGAACACCGGCGCGAGGAACAGAGTCAACAGTGATGGCGCGAGTCCAGCAATCAGCGTGCCCATGCACAACAGAACAAAACCGAGTGCCAGGACGCGCGCGGTGCCCAGGCGTTGATTGAGCGAGAGCACCAACAGACTCCCTGTGGCTGCAAGGATGATGTGGAGTGTGACAATCATTCCTTGTTCGACACTCGTTGCGCCGAACTGTTTAGCCAGAACGACGATGAAACCAAAACTGGTGGACCAGAGCACGTATTGCGACAATGTGCTGAGCAAGGTGGGTAGCATCACGTCGCGTCGGCGTAACAGCGCAACGATGTTCGAGAGGCTTGGGGCACGTGGTGCGCGCCGTGTTTCATCAATCGGCAAAAGCAGTAACGCGGCGAACAAGGCAAGCCCAGTCGCGACGAAGAACGGCATCGTTACGCCGCCCCAGGTGTCCAGCGTGCCAGCGCTCGCGGTGGCAACAATGCGTCCCAGCGAGTTTGCCAGCATCAAAAGTGAACTCGCGCGCACCGCGTCTTGCGGCGGAAAGAGCGCGCTGAACGCCACGACGAGTACTGCCCACACGCCGGTCGAGACGCCGGTGATGGCGCGCCCCAGCGTCAAGCCCAACAGGTCGTTGCTCGTTCCCAGCAGCCACGCGCCCAGTCCCCCCAGCGCGACGCCGATAACGAGAAAAGGTTTTCGCCAGCCCAACCAATCAGCGGCAATGCCGAGTGGAATGCGCACGAGTGCCTGCCAAAAACCGTACATCGAAAGAACAAAACCGACGAGCGACAAATCATTGACCTTGCTTTGCACGTACGTCGGCAGCGCGGGCAGGTAAATGTATTGCGAACCCCAAAAGAAAAAAACGGCGAGCGCGTACAGCCCAATCGCCGCTTTGCGGTTGGTAATGTTCATCGGTGTTGTCTGTGACACGATGTTCAAAAGCCCAACTGTTGTTGAATGAAGGCGCGACTGATGCGCGCGCTTTCCAGCGGGTCATCTACCGCCTGGTCGCGTTCGTAGATGAGCCACCCATCGAATCCCGCGAGCGCGGGTTTGAGCGCGGCAAAATCGAGCGTGCCGCGTCCCAGTTCGGTGAACCAATCACCCCGCGTGTCTTTGAGATGAAACGCGGCGATGCGCGCGCGGAACAATTCGACAGCGTGAGCCGGGTTGCCATTCACCCGATTCACCCAGCCGACATCGAGCAACAACGCGACGCGCGCCGCGTCCGTATGCTCGACGAGATACCGCAACTCGCGATAATCGTTTTCGATTTCCCAATCGTGATTGTGATACAACAAGCGCGCGCCGTTCGCGCGACACACATAGCCGATGTGGTTGAGCAGTTGCGCCTCGCGCGCGAGATCATCATCCGATTTGTGCTCGCGCCGTTTACCGCTGAGCGCGACGTACGGCGCGCCGATTTGACGCGCAAACGCGCTGACGTTTTGCGCGCGCTCAGCCAGTGCGAGAGCCTGGGTCGCGTCGGCTAAATCGCCGTGAAGGTGCAACGCGCTGACCTGCAAATTGTGTTTGGCGAGGAGTGCACGCAGCGCCTCGGGTTGCGTCAGGTCAACGCGATGCGCGCCAATTTCGATGCCGTCAAAGCCCGCCGCGCGCGCGTCGCGGAGCAAGCCGTCCAGATCTTTTTCATGACGTTCTTGTGACCAGATGTTGGTTTGAATGCCAATGTGCATAGGAGTTTCAGGTTTCAAGTTACAGGTTGCAGGTTGCAAGTTACAGGTTTCAGGTTCTCTTGAAACCTGAAACCTGTAACCTGAAACAAAATTACCGTCCGCCAAAGCCGGTGGTCGCGATGCCTTGCACGAAATAACGTTGCGCGACGATGAAGATGACCAGCACGGGAATCAGCACGACGGTGGATGCCGCAAAGAGCAATTCCCATTGCCCCACTTGCGCATCGTTCATCGAACGCAAAGCCAGTGCCAGCGTCCAATAATCACGACTGCCGATGTAAATGAGTGGTTGCAAAAAATCATTGTAGGCTTGCAAGAACGAAAACACCGCCACCGTTGCCAGCACCGGTTTGGAGAGCGGCAAAATAATCTGGAGCAGGATTTGCAAACGATTCGCGCCATCAATCAGCGCCGCTTCTTCGAGTTCAACAGGGATGCCCTTGAAGAATTGACGCATCAAGAACACGTAGAGCGGTGAGAGGGCAAGCCAGTACGGCACTGTCAACGGCAAATAGTTGAGCGGCAAAAATCCAAAAATAGTGCCCGGCTTGGTCCAGCCCAGCCAGCGAAACTCGATAAACATCGGAATCAGCGTAACGATTTCGGGCAACATCATCGTGGCGAGTAGCAACCCAAAGAAGAAATCGCGCCCGGGCCACCTGAGCCGCGCAAACGAATAAGCCACCAGCGAACAGGATACCAGAACGCCACTCACCGTCAACGCGCAAATGATAAAGGTATTGAGCGCGAACTGCGCAAAGGGCATCATCGTCAACGCCTGAACATAGTTGCCCCACTGCGGCGTTTCGGGAATCCAGACAATCGGATGGGCAAAAATTTCGGTGCGCGCCTTGAGCGAAGAAGAGACCATCCACAACGTGGGACCCAAGAAGGTAATGAGCACCAGCGTCATGACCACTTGAAGCACAGCCAGACCAATACGGCGCAGGATTTCCTGACGTCTATACGATTTGGGACGGAGAGTCGGAAAAGTGGTGGTTTCCATCGGATCATTCCTTACACTTCATAATATACCCATTTTCTCGCAATGTAAAACTGGGCGATTGTAAAACCGACCACGATGATGAACAATTCCCAGGCAAGCGCAGAGGCATAGCCCATATTGAAGAATTGAAAGCCATTGCGATAAATGTTCAGCACCACGAACAACGTCTCATTTTGGGGTCCCCCGTCGGTCATAATCAAGGCGGGGACAAACGTCTGGAACGAGTTGATGATGGCAATGACCATATTGTAAAAGATCAGTGGCGTCATCAGAGGGATGATGATACTGAACAGCGAACGCAATTTGCTCGCGCCATCAATCTGCGCCGCTTCCATCAATTGCGCTGGAATGTTGCCCAAACCGGCGATAAAAATGACCATCTGCCGACCAATCATCCAGAAGGACATGAAAATAAAGGCAGGCTTGGCAAGGTTCGGATCGAGCAACCATTTTTGCGGTGGCACGCCGAACCAGCCGAGCACTTCGTTCATAATGCCAAAATCGGGATGAAAAACCTTTTGCCAGACAATCGCGGTAGCGACGACGGGGATAATGATCGGCAGATAAAAACCCGCGCGGTACAGACTGCGGAACAAGATGGGTTGCGTCAACGCCAGCGCGAGTGTGAACGAGATGACCAGTTGCACCGGCACGGCAAAGACCGTGTAGAACGCGCTGTTGTAGAGGGCTTTGAGTGCAAGTTCATCGGTGAGCGCACGCTCGATATTGCGGAACCCCACGAACACCGGGTCCGTCAACAAATCCCAGCGGTGAAACATCAACCAGATTGAAAAGAGCATCGGAAAAGCAACAAAGGCAAAAAAACCGATGAGGAAGGGTGTAGCAAAGAGATACCCTTCGATCCATTCGCGCAAACGCGCGCGCGTCAAACGTTCTTTGTAGTGAGTTTGAGTGGCCATTCCGATGCCTCCTCTCCGGTTAGATCGTTAGATCGTTTGATCGTTGAATCGTTTCATCGTTGGGTAGTTGGCACAACTAGCTAACTAGCCAACGAGCCAACTACCCAACTACCTAACGATCCAACTATTGTGTCTTCCAGTAATCGTCTAGCAATTTCTGGAGTTTTTCATCCACCTTGGGCAAGACTTCTGCCGGCTTGGCTGTACCGTTGTTGATCAAGTCCCAGGCAGTCGGCTTGACAACCTCCGCCCACATTCTGGAGCGAGGTACGCCACTCACGACATCAATCTGGCCCTCTTTGAATGCGTCAATGAATGCCTTGCCATTGTTGATGCCGAACAGTTCTTTGGCGCGCGGCACCCACCAGGTCTCAGCAAGTTGCAGGTTGGAGGGAATGCGCCCGGTGATTTCGGAGTACATCTTGTTGCCTTCCTCGCTCACCAGGTACTTGGCGAATTCCCACGCCGCTTCGACTTTGGGGGTCTTGACGATACACACGCCCTCGCCCCAGCCACGATGCGGTCGTCCCGCCGCCGCGCCCTTGGGCATCCGCACCACATCGAAGGGCACTTCTTTCTTCTGCTCGCGCAGCGTCGGGGTGTTGAGTTGCGGCAAGAACCAGGGACCTTCGTACTTCATCGCGCACGCGCCGGTGTTGATGGTGAGCGCGCCCGAGGTATCGGTGGGATTCGGCGCGACCTTCTGGGTGTGCGGCAGATCGTACGCGACGGTAGTGATCATCTTGACGATTTCCGGCGTGTTGAACTGCGATTTCTTGGGATCAATGATGTTGTCGAATTCGCGCTTGCCGGTCAAGACGATCCAGCCGATGTCGCGGAACCAGTTGCCGTTGGCTTGATAGCCGAATTTCTTCTTGGCGGCGTCGGTGAGTTTCTGCGCCAGTTCAACGAATTGCTCGAACGTCCAATCATCGGTAGGATACTTGAGTCCGGCTTCGTCGAAATTGCGCTTGGCATAGAACATCACCATCACGCCCATTTGCAACGGCACGAGATAGAGTTTGCCCTTGCGGCGCGTGCTCTGTTCCACGCTGGTAAAGCCCTGGGGATACGGCGCGGTCACCTTGTCGCGCGCGACCAGATCGTCAATCGGCGCGAGCAAGTTTTTGTCGGCATAGGTCTGCCATTCCCAGCCCTGGAACGACGAGAGATCGGGCGGCGTGCCACCAGCGAACATCGTCTGGAGTTTGGTGTAAAAGTTGGCGTTCGGGTCGGCGACCGGGGTGACGTTCACTTTTTGCCCGGGGAATTTGGCTTCGTAGGCGGGCTTTAACTTTTCCCAGGCGGGTCCGTCAGTTGTGTCGCCCCACGCGAGAAATTCGATGGTGGTGGGAGCGCGCGTGGGAACAGCCGTCGGTGGCACGGTAGGTGCCGCCGCAGGTGGTTTGGTCGGATCTACCGGTTTGGGTGCTGCCGTCGGCGGCGCCGCGGTCGGCGCCGGCGTTGGCGCAGGCGCGCAGGAGGCAATCACCGCACCAGCGGCTGCCAGTCCTGCCGCACGCAAAAATTCACGACGAGTCATCTTGTCACTCATTTTTTCTTCTCCTCATCGAAGATTTTGCTTAATCAACGTCATTATGAAAAGCGAATCTGTGCTCTCAAACGATTTCATCCCTCCTTTCCATCGTCAAACGATTCTAAAAAGTGAGCCAGTTGTATGGGCTGACCGAGATGCGCCGATTGATTTGCCGCTAACGTGAGCGCGAGACTGGATAGCGTTTCAGTGACAGACGAACGAATGTGCGACGCATCGTTTTTCGCGACGGCGGTGACGAAGGCACGGTTGATGCCGAAATGATGCGCGCCTTCGTTACGATACGTTTGACGACCCTGTGGTGTGATGGCCGTCAACTCCGTCGGTGTAATTCGCAAAAAGAGTTCGCGCGCGATGAGGTCCACGCGCGGCGGTTCGTAATCGGCAATTTCTTTGAAGAGCGCGTACGTGCAACGCAAACTACCCACCGCGCCACTCGCGTGTTTGAACGCGAGCGCATAGCCGTCCCAGTTGTGAAATTCCGCATTGGTGTAGGCGGTGTGCGAGTACGCCGCGTACACTTCTGTCACCGCGCCGCCAAAAAGTTGACACAAATCGGTAAGATGCGTGGTTTGATCGACCACCTGCCCGCCACCCAGATCTTTGTCGCGCAACCACAGCACCGGCGGTAGCGTCCACCACCACTGCGCCGCCGTCAGCGTGAGCACACGCCCGGCAAGAATCTCTTGCGCCTTGATTACCGCGTTCGTGTATCGCCAGTGATAGCCCACGCACGTCAGCACCTTGTTTTGTTCGACGGCGTGCACGATGCGATACGCGTCACGCATCGTCAGCGCGAGGGGTTTTTCGATGAAAAAGGGCAAGCCGCGTTCCGCCACTGCGCAAGCCGGTTCAGCGTGCACATTGGTCGGTGTGCAGATGTACACCGCATCAAGTTGCTCGCGGTCGAGCATCACACGATAATCGGCGTATGCAGTCGCCTGCCACGGCGCGGCGAGCGTTTGGGCGCGTTCGGGTAACACGTCGGCTACCGCGACGATGTGTGCCTGGGGAATTGCTTTGAGACAATTCGCGTGGACGTTCCCCATCCGTCCCGCGCCAATCAAACCGATACGTACGGACATCCCTCACAGTCCCCGCCGCGCCAGACGGATTTTGTATTCGTACTGATCGCTTCGGTAGAACGTGGTGGTGTATTCCACCGGACGCATCTCGGTCGTATAGGTCAAACGACGGCGGACGAGTAGCGGCGCATTGCGCGCAATTCCTAATTTGCGCGCGAGATCTGCATCGGCACTCGCCGCGCTGATGGATTCGTCCGCTTCGACAAGAGGGGTATGCAAGCCGTTCTCGACAATTTCGTACAAGGGGACGCGGTTCAAATCATAGCGCGCCAGACCTTCACCAATTTCATAAATCCAATAGCCGCGCGCCACCGCAATCGGTTCACCGTTCGCCATCTGGATCCGTTCGATGAGGTACGCGGGTTGTGTGGGCAAGAGTTTGAGCGCTTGGCGAACATCGTAGGGGGGCAGAGTGGCTTCGGCGCGCACCAGTTTGAATTGGGGGATGATGTTACGGCTCTGCATCTCTTCGGCAAACGAGGTGAGGCGCGCCAGCCGCTCTTCCAATTTCGCACGTTTGACAAAAGTGCCTTTGCCCGCTTTGCGATAAATCCATCCCTCGAGGACCAGATCGCGCACCGCGCGTCGCACGGTGGTGCTGCTGAGTTTGTACCGCCGCATCAACTCGTGCTCGGTGGGCAGCGCGTCGCCGGGTTTGTACACACCCTGCGCAATGTCTTCACGCAAGACTTCTTCCAGCCAGCGATAATAGGGGGAGAAACGCGGAATGGGCATACAGGGCTCTCCGTTGAGGCAAATAGTGCACTAATGCACTATTATTATATCACATCTTGTATGGGAGTCAAATATACTTTCAGAGGGGGTGCATTTCACTTTGGGAGCAAGTTGGGGCGACTGCAAGTCGCAGCAAGCCACAGCCATGCCGACCTGCGTCGGCAAAAGATGTTGTCCGCGCAGGCGGACATCGCTCTGCGTTGCGGCAAATTCATTTGCAC
>DAOTYB010000334.1:0-18412 GCA_034435315.1 Anaerolineae bacterium
ATGCGTAAGCTTCTCACCATTTTGAACGCCATTCTGCGTCATCGCACCCACTGGAATCCTACCAGTACTTCTTGACAAACAACACAGTTACTTCGTGGACAAATGTATTTTCGAAAGGGTTGTGCATGGGCGTAACCGCCCGCCGACGGATGAAAATATCCACCAAGAACACGAAGACACGAAGATTTTTTTCTTCGTGTTCCTTCGTGACCTTCGTGGACAAATGTATTTTCGAAGGAGTAAGACCCCGTGAATACTCAAGCCTCACCATCAGGCGAAACCTCGCTCGCGCCTGACGCATCGCCGGAAAAAACCGCTCAACCCGGCATCGTGTTCGCCAAACTGGACGATGTGTTGCGCTGGGCGCGCACCGGTTCGATGTGGCCCCTCTTATTCGGGCTTGCCTGTTGCGCGATCGAAATGATGGCGGTGTATATGCCGCATTTTGATCTGGCGCGCTTTGGAATGGAAGTGTATCGCGCCTCGCCGCGTCAAGCCGATTTGATGTTCGTGGCAGGGCGCGTCTCGCGCAAGATGGCGCCCGTCGTGCGCCAACTGTACGATCAAATGATGGAACCCAAGTGGGTCATCGCGATGGGCGATTGCGCGGCGTGTGGCGGCATTTACAACAACTATGCGATCTTGCAAGGTGTGGACGAAATTATCCCGGTGGATGTGTACGTCGCTGGCTGCCCACCGCGCCCCGAAGCGTTGATGGATGGGATTTTGATGTTGCACGAAAAAATCAAAAAGGGTGAACCGCGCGGTCAAATCCGAATCGAGCAATGGGGATTGCGCGGTTAGAAGGTTTTTCGATGAGGCAACTCGAAACCACTCTCACTCGATTGCGCGAACGATTTCCGAACGCGCTGCAAGACGTCTCCGAATTTCGCGGCGAAACGATCGTGACGATTCCACGCGAGGCGTTGGTGGACGTCGTGCGTTTTCTGCACACCGAACCGACGTTGCAGTTCAATCTGCTGCTCGACATCACCGCACTCGACTGGTTGCCGCGCGAACCGCGCTTTGATGTGCTGTACTATCTCCTCTCGATGTCCAACAACGTACGGTTGCGTCTGCGCGTCCAACTGTTCAGCCACGACGCGAACGTTCCCTCGCTCACTGCCATCTTTCCGGGCGCAAACTTTTACGAACGCGAAGTGTACGACCTGTTCGGCATCACGTTCTTGTACCATCCGTTTCTGCGCCGCATCCTCTTGCCGGATCACACCACAGGGCATCCGCTCCGCAAGGATCATCCGCTTGGCTACGAACCGGTCGAGTTCACGCACACGTACGACGAAATCCAGCCCACCAAGCCGAACGCAGTGCCACCTCCCAGACCGCGCCGACTCATCGGCAGCATCGGCGGCGCGGTCACGGAAATTCCGCTGACGCTGGCTGAACCCGCAACGCCGTGGTCGGGTACACAGACCGAAACGTTGCTGATCAATATGGGTCCGCATCACCCCTCCACGCACGGCGTGCTGCGCGTCGCGCTGGAAGTGGACGGCGAGAAAATCGTCAACGCGATGCCGGACATTGGCTATTTGCATACCGGCATCGAAAAGAACGCGGAATACAAAACGTACCTCAAAGCGATTCCGCTGTTCGATCGAATGGATTACTTTGCGACGTTCTTTAACGTTCTGGCGTACTGCCTTGCCATCGAAAAGTTGATGGAGGTGGATGTGCCAGAGCGCGCGCAGATTGCACGCGTGATTCTGTGCGAGATTCAGCGCATCCAGTCGCATCTCGTCGCGGTCGGTTCGCAAGCGATGGACATTGGCGCGGTGACATTGATGACGTACGCGTTCCGCGAACGCGAAGCCGCGCTCGACATTTTCGAAATGGTCAGCGGCGCGCGGATGATGACATCGTACTTTCGCTTTGGCGGCCTGGCGGAGGATTTGCCCGCCGGCTTTTCCGATGCGGTGCGCGCGTTCGTCAAGATGATTCCGCCGCGTCTCAAAGAGTACGAAAACCTGCTCAACAAAAATCCCATCTGGCTGATGCGGACGCGCGGCATCGCCGAGTACACCGCCGAGCAAGCGCTGGCGCACAGCGTCACCGGCCCGATGTTGCGCGCAGCGGGCGTGAACTGGGACTTGCGTAAAGCGTCGCCGTACTCGGGCTATGAGCAGTACGACTTTGATGTGCCGGTCGGCACACGCGGCAAAGCGGACGTGCTTGAATGCTACTATATTCGAATGGAAGAGATGCGCCAATCGCTCCGCATCATCGAGCAAGCATTGAAAAAATTGGAAAAGACCAAAGGGCAACCATACATCACGAACAATCGCAAGGTCGCGCCGCCACCCAAACACGAATTGCAAAATTCGATGGAAGCGCTCATCCATCATTTCAAGTTGTGGACCGAAGGCATCATACCACCCAAAGGGTTGGTGTACGCTTGCGTCGAATCGCCGCGCGGCGAACTTGGTTTTCTCGTTTCGAGTAATGGCACGAACAAACCGCATCGGGTGCACGTGCGTGCGCCATCGTTCGCGAATCTGCAAATGCTTCCGCTGATTTCCAAAGGGTACTATATCGCGGACCTGGTCGGCATTATCGCGATGACAGATATTATTCTGGGGGACGTGGATCGGTAGGCGCAACGATCAACGGTGAGGTAATGTGGGGTGAAGAACAAGTCGCGCACGAGCACTTTTGGCACGACCGCGCGCATCAGTCACGATTCGTCCGCGTACTACCGTTCGCGCTTGTATGCCGAGTTGCCGAAGGCGGCGTACGAACCGCAACCAGATAACGCATTTCCCATCGAGTTGCAGAATTGCATCATCTGCGGTAGTTCGGAAAATATGAAAGAACTACCCGACAACTCGGTGCACTTGATGGTCACTTCGCCACCCTACAACGTGACCAAAGAGTATGACGCGGATTTGTCGCTCGACGAGTATTTGCGATTGCTGGGCAAGGTCTTTGCGGAAACGTATCGTGTGCTGGTGGACGGTGGGCGCGCGTGTGTGAATGTGGCGAATGTGGGACGCAAGCCCTACATCCCGCTTTCCGATTACATCTCGCGTTTGATGATTGAGATAGGCTTTCAGATGCGCGGTGAAATCATCTGGCACAAGCGCGCCGGCGCCGGCGTCTCGATGGCGTGGGGCAGTTGGCAATCGGCGTCAAATCCGGTGTTGCGCGATGTGCACGAGTACATTCTGGTTTTCTCCAAAGGCGCGTTCAATCGTCCGAAAACGGATCGGCAGGTAGATACAATCACCAAGGAACAATTTATCAAGTGGACCAAATCGGTCTGGACGATGAATCCCGAATCGGCAAAGAAAGTTGGACACCCCGCGCCGTTTCCGATCGAATTGCCGTTTCGTTTGATTCAACTCTACACGTTCAAAGGCGATGTCGTCCTCGATCCGTTTATGGGCAGCGGCAGTACTGCGATTGCCGCGCTGAAAGCGAAACGCAAATACATTGGCTATGAAACAAATCCCGACTATGTGCAACTTGCAGAGAGACGCCTCGCGCTTTTCAAACGCGCATAACAAGGATCGCGTATGGAACATTTGATTCTTCGTGACCTCGACATTCCGAACATTGCTGAGATTGCCGTGTACGAAAAACACGGTGGCTACAACGCGCTGCGCAAAGCCATCAAAGAGATGACCCCTGATGAGATCATCGAAGCGGTCAAGGTCTCGGGCTTGCGCGGACGAGGCGGCGCGGGCTTTCCCGCCGGCGTCAAGTGGAGTTTTTTGCCCAAAGGCGTTTTTCCGCGCTATCTCGTCGCGAACGCGGACGAATCGGAGCCAGGCACGTTCAAAGATCGCCAGATTATGGAACGCAATCCGCACCAGTTCATCGAAGGCATCGCGATTGCGTCGTACGCGATTCAGTGTCATCACGCGTTCATCTACATTCGCGGCGAGTTTCCATACGCGGCGCAGTGTCTTGAACGCGCGATCGCGGAGGCAGAAGCGCGCGGTTACGTGGGTGAGCGAATTTTGGGCACGGATTACGCGTTACGCATTACCGTTCATCGCGGCGCGGGCGCGTACATCTGCGGCGAAGAGACCGCGCTGCTCGAAAGTATGGAGGGCAAACTGGGGCAGCCGCGCGTCAAGCCGCCGTTTCCCGCGGTCGTTGGACTCTACAACAAACCCACCGTCATCAACAACGTCGAGACGCTTGCCAACGTGCCGCTGATTATCGAGCGCGGCGCAGCGTGGTACGCGAGTATTGGCACGCCAAAATCAACGGGGCCCAAGGTGTTTTGTCTGAGCGGTCACGTGAATCGTCCGGGCAATTACGAAGCCGCGTTCGGTTCGATTACGTTTCGCGATTTGATTTTCGATCTGGGCGGCGGCATTCGCGGCGGCAAAAAGTTGAAAGCGATTTTGCCGGCGGGCGCGAGCAGTTTCGTCATCAACGTCGCGGCAAACGAGGCGGTGCTGGATGTTCCCCTCGATTTCGATTCGCTCGCGCCATATGGCTCTGCGCTCGGTTCGGCGTCGGTGATTGTGATGGACGAGACGACGTGTATGGTGTGGATGGCGAAAAAGACGACGCACTTTTTCGAACACGAGTCGTGTGGCAAATGCACGCCGTGCCGCGAAGGAACATACTGGATGTTGCGTTTGCTCGAGCGTCTGGAAGGAGGCACGGGTACGCTCGCCGACGTGGAACTGCTCGCGAGTGTCGCGACGCAAATGCAAGGGCGGACGCTGTGTCCGCTGGGCGAATTTGCGACGGCGCCGGTGGTGAGTAGCGTGAACGCGTTTCGCGACGAGTTCGAGCGGCACGCGCGAGACAAGGGATGTTGGGCGCGGGGACAGTAGGCAGGCGGCAGTTGGCGGGAGGCAGATGCGATGGAAATCAGCGTGTTGGCAGAAAGTGTAAATTCTTTGTAGCGATTGCTTTGATATGTCGCGCAGCGTGCCGAGGGCAATATGGCTTTACGAGACAAACTCCTGGATAAGATTCTACGCGGGACGTCAGACGCCAATATCCCTTTTGCGGATTTGTGCCAATTGCTGAACCGTTTGGGATTTGATGAACGGATTCGCGGCGATCATCATATCTTCACAAAAGCAGGTGTTGAGGAAATCTTGAACCTACAACCCAGAGGCGCAAAAGCCAAGCCATACCAAGTGAAGCAGGTGCGTAATGTTATTCTAAAGTACAAACTTGGAGGCGAATGAGATGATTCGGTATGAAGTCATTATTTACTGGAGTGAAGAAGACCAGGCTTTCATTGTAGAAGTGCCAGAATTGCCAGGTTGCATGGCAGATGGTGCGACATATCAAGAGGCACTGGCTAATGCCCAGGTCATCATTCAAGAATGGATTGAAACCGCGCGGGAATTGGGGCGTCCAATTCCTGAACCTAAAGGACGATTGGTCTATGCATAGCCAGCAATGAATCACAACGGCTGTGCGCACCTGCATGCCAGCAATGAAACATGATGCGTGATGTGTGAGCGATGGTCGAGCAAGTTTTGAGTCGTGCGGAGAAAATTTTACACGAGACCCCAACGCCGTACCTCGTCGCGGAGGAACGCGAGGTGCTGGCGCGTTTTCTCGCGCGCCTCGAACGCGAGTGCGGTGACGCGATTCGCCGCGTGATTCTCTACGGCTCCAAAGCGCGCGGCGACGCGGACGCGGAATCGGATACCGATGTGCTGGTTATGGTCGCCGATGATGCGACGCGCGCAAAGATTCAAGCCATTACCCGTGAAGCATCCTTCTGCGAGTCGGAAGGTTTCTCGTTCAGTTGGCGCATCCTCACCGAGGCAGAGTACGCCGAGTATCGCCGCTTGATGTTTCCGTTCTACGTGAACCTGCGGCGCGATGGCGTCGAACTGTGGGACCCCGTGGCGAGTTTGGAGGAATTCGAGTACCCGCTGGATTTTCAAGAAGGAGTGCCACGCCCGATGACGCCAGAAACAATCGCCTTGATTCGCCGTTATGTGGAAGAAGCGCAGAGCGAATGGCAGGCGGTAGAGAAACTGCGTGCTGAAATGCCATTATTTGCCATTCCCCATGCATACTATGCCGCGTTCTACATGGCAACCGTGGCACTTTACGCGGTGAGTGTGGTGCGGAACAAACACGCCGGCGTGCGCGATGGGCTGAGTGAATTCCTGGTCAAGCCGAAACTGCTTGAGGAATCATACAAAGACATCTACACTCGTCTGATGAATGCACGGGTGAATGTCAACTATCGTCCATTTCAAGACGAAGACAAGATTCCAACCGATGATGAAGCGCGTGAAATGCTCCTCGACGCCGAACGTTTCATCGCGCGACTGGAACGCTTTTTGCGCGAGCGCGGTGCGATAGAGTGATGTGATGAGTTAGAATCTTCGAGTGACGATGCAACCAATTGATGCTGGGCTGCTCGATGAGCGAGTAGAATTAGGATGATGGCGAAACCACCACCGATTCAGAATTACTTTTTGACTGAGCATGCTCGGTTTGAGATGGTACGTCGTCAAGTCAGCGAAAGTGATGTCGCCCGCGTTCTTGGCGCGCCAGAGTACACCGAACTTGTTCGACCTGGACGCGCGTTGTATCAGGCGCGATTGAGCCATGCCACAAAAACATATCTGCTCCGTATTTTCGTTGATATTGATCGCGAGCCGCCTCAAGTTGTCACTGTTTATCGAACCAGTAAAATTGCCAAATATTGGAGGTCAGAATGAAAGTCATCTATGACCGCGAGACGGATACACTGACCGTTATTTTTGCCGATGTCCCTGTCGCAGAGAGCGACGAGGACAAACCCGGCGTGATTCTGGATTATGACGCGTCAGGTAATTTAGTGTCGTTGGAGATCCTCGACGCATCACGCCGCGTTCCATTTCCAGATCGTGTCGAATACCAAATGGCTCCTGTGCCAGCCTAGTCCCTCGGAAACGTGCTATGGCTAAAGTTACCATTGACAACCAAACGATTGATGTTCCCAACGGTACGCTCATCGTCGAAGCCGCGAGAAAAGTTGGTATCACCATTCCTGTCTTTTGTCACCATCCCAAACTGCAACCGGTGGGAATGTGTCGGATGTGTCTCGTCGAAGTGGGCACGCCCCGGCGCGGCAAGGACGGTCAAATCGAACGCGACGCGAACGGCGCGCCGGTAATCGCGTGGATGCCCAAATTGCAAACCGCGTGTACGACCGTCGTCTCCGATGGAATGGTGGTGCGCACCGACACCGCGCAGGTCGCCGATGCGCGCCGCGCCATCATCGAATTTCTGCTGACCTCGCATCCACTCGATTGTCCGATTTGCGACAAAGGCGGCGAGTGCCCGCTGCAAAATCTGACGATGGCGTATGGTCCGGGGCAATCACGTTTCCCGGTCGAATCGAAATTTCACAACGAAAAGCGCGTGCCGCTCGGCGATTTGATTGTGCTGGATCGCGAACGCTGTATCCAGTGCTCGCGCTGCGTCCGCTTTATGGACGAGATCGCGGACGATCACGTGCTGGGCTTTCAGGCGCGCGGACGCGGCCTCGAAATCGTCACGCTTTCCGACCCGCCATTCGATTCCAAGTTCAGCGGCAACACGATTGACATTTGCCCGGTCGGCGCGCTCACCTCGCGCGATTTTCGTTTGAGCGCGCGCGTGTGGGAAGTGCGCGACTATCCGAGCGTTTGCGCACATTGCGCAGTCGGTTGCAATTTGTGGATTAGTGAACGCGATCACGCCATCAAGCGTATCGTTCCGCGCGAGAACGAGGCGGTCAACGAAATCTGGTTGTGCGACAAGGGGCGCTTTGTTCATCACTTTACTACCGCGCCTGATCGCTTGACCAAGCCACTTGTCCGCAAAAATGGCAACCTCGAACCTGTAACCTGGAACGAGGCATTGGATTTCGTCGCCGCGCGCGTGAAGCAAATCCAGTGGCACGATCCGAACGCGGTTGGCGGACTCGCAGGCGATCGCGCATCGAACGAAGATTTGTACTTGTTCCAGAAACTTTTCCGCCAGGTGATTGGCTCGAACAATCTCGATCATCGCGTCGGCTGGAGCGCGGCGAACACCGGCGCGGATTCGGTGCGCGTGTATGGCGCGGGCGTTGGCACCAACCTCGGCGCGCTCGATGGAAGTGTGACCGCGCTCGTCTTTGGCGCAGACCCCGAGGAAGAGCAACCGGTCCTCCGCTTGCGGCTCACGCGCAGCGCGCGCACTTTTGGCGCGCATCTGATTGTTGCGAACGGACGCGTGACCAAACTCGCGCAACACGCCAGACAATCGTTTGTGTACGCCTACGGCGCGGAAGCGTACTTTTTGCTCGGCCTGGTGCGCGCGATTCTGGATGAGGGATTAGAGAATCGAGAGTTTATCGCGGCGCGCGTAACGAATTTCGATGCGTTTGCAAAATCGCTCGAACCGTACACCGTCGAACGCTGCGCGGAACTGTGTCGCGTCAAACCGGAAAAGATGCGCGAGGCGGCGCGCCAAATTGCCCAATCGCCCAATTTCCTGATTCTTTACGGTCGCGAAGCGATGTTCGCGCAGCAAAACGATGTGGCGGTCGCGCGCGCGCTGATCGCGCTCTTGCTCATCACGGGGCACGTCGGTCGCGCAAACAATGGCTTGGTCGCGTTGTATCCGCACAACAATTCCACCGGCGCGTTCGATATGGGCATTCTGCCGGATGGCGGCGTGGGGCGCACGCGCGTCGAGCGGCGCGGACTCTCGGCGCGCGAGATGAAAGCCGGCAAGGTGCGCGCGCTTTACGTGATGGCGTGCGATCCAGCAACAGATGGCGATTTCGTCAAACCCGAATTTCTCGTCGTGCAAGATTTGTTCCTTACCGAAACGGCGAAACTCGCCGATGTAGTCTTGCCCGCGCAATCGTTTGCCGAACGCGATGGCACGTTCACGAACACCGAGCGGCGCGTGCAACTTTTCTGCGCTGCGCTCAAGCCAATTGGCGAGAGCAAGCCCGATTGGTGGATCATCGCGGAAATCGCCAGGCGCTTGGATGCCGGTTCAAAGTTGGATACGTGGAACTATGCAACGGCTGAAGCCGTGATGGACGAAATCGCCACGACAGTGCCGCTGTATCGCGGAATGACGTACGCCGCGCTTGCGGAAAACGTCAAACTGCCGCGCCCGCGCGCGGAGCAAGGCAATCCCAGTGACGAACCCACGCAAATCGCGATGGGTGAACTGAAAAATATTTCGAGCGGCAAAATGTGGCCAAGTGTGGCGGAGTGTGATGCGCGTATGCAGTTCGAGTTGGTGTGGAGTGAGCCGCGACTAATGACGAAAGACGAAGGACGAATGTTCCTGGCGGTGGCGCGGTCGTTGTATGATCGTGGGACGTTGGTGAGCAAAACGAAGATTGTGCAGCCGCGCGTGCCGGCGCCCTACGTCGAAATCAATTCGCAAGACGCGGAGCAAATCGGCGTTGTGAATGGCGCGCGCGTGCGCGTCGCGTTCGACGCGCGCGTGCTCGAGTTGGACGCGCGCGTCAATGGGCATGTGCCGCCGGGTGTCGTGCTGATTCCGAACAACCTGGATGGCACCGTCGCGCTGCCGATGGGCGCGTGGGTGCGCGTGGATAAAATCCAGGTATGAACGTTCGGGATGCTATACGCAAGGCGGCAAGCAAACGTATCCTCATCCGCAAAAAGTGAGGCGCAGGATACAATGTTATTCGTGCAAAGGTAAATTGCGCAAAGGTGAGACGACATACACTATCACCCGTAAGGGCTATCACCTTATTGTTGACCACGTGCCTGCCTGGGTGTGCGAACAGTGCGGCGAAGTTTTGTTTGACGAAGAGCAAGTGAAGGGGATTCAGCAATTGATCGAAAACGCTGATGTAGGTGTAGCCGCGTTGATGCCTGCGCCGGTGTAGAGGAAACAAGCCAATGACGCGTCAGAACTTGTCCGTCACCCAATCGAATACGCGCACCAAATCCACACGCGCTACGCGCGCACGCCGCGCGTCGGACAGGGCGGTCTCTGCGCGCTCGCCCTGGCGGCGCGTCACGCGCAGGCAGATTGACGCGGTGGTGCAAAAAATCGTTCAAGAATTCAATCCCGAAAAAGTGATTCTGTTCGGTTCGTACGCCTACGGCAAGCCGAATGCGGATAGTGATGTGGATTTGCTCGTGGTGATGGAAAGCGAGCGCCCTGCCAGGCGCGCTATCCGCGTGGTCAAGCAGTTGTTGGATGTTCCATTCCCGATGGATGTGCTTGTGCGAACACCTCAGGAAACTAGACAGCGCTTGCAAATCAACGATTGTTTTATGCGCGAGATTGTAGAGCAAGGTCAAGTGCTGTATGAACAATGAGACGCTCGAATGGGTTGAGCGTGCCGAAGAGGATTTTCATCTGGTGCAAGTTGGATTGCGGCAGCGCAAATTCAAGGCGTACAACAGCGCGTGTTTTTCACGCGCAACAGTGTGCTGAGAAATACTTGAAGGCGTTTCTGGTTCGTCACAGGATTGCTTTTCGTAAAACTCACGATTTGCGTGATCTGCGTCGCCAATGTGTTGAGGTAGATAGCGTTTTTGACTTGTTGACCGATGCTCTGTTGTTGCTCAATCAATTTGCGATTGACAGTCGTTATCCTGGGCTGGCGCTGACCCATCAGGACGCACGCGACGCGGTCGCGGCGATGAAACAGGTGCGCGCGTTCGTGCGCGCGCGACTGGGATTGAAAACCAAATAATTCCATCCTTCGTCATTCGTCATTCGTCATTTGTCCTTGAGGTAAGCCTATGACTCTTCCCGACATCGGTGCGATTTTCAAAGGTATGTCCGTGACGTTGCGTGAGATGCTCACGCCGCCGGTGACCATCCAATATCCCGAAGTGAAAAAGCCGGTCGCGGCGCGCTTTCGCGGCAGGCACGAGTTAAAGCGCCACGACAACGGCTTGGAAAAATGCATCGGTTGCTCACTCTGCGCGGCGGCGTGTCCCACTGACGCCATCTACGTCGAACCCGCCGAGCAAACCGATGCGGAGCGCTATTCGCCCGGCGAACGCTATGCGGCGCGCTATGAAATCAACTTGCTGCGCTGCATCTACTGCGGCTTTTGCGAGGAAGCGTGTCCCACCGGCGCGATTGTGCTGGAGCATCAGTACGAACTCTCGTACTATGATCGGCGCAGCGCGATCATCACGAAAGAGCAGTTGCTGGTGCCACCGCCGGCGCCGGACCTGGGCACACCGCGTCCGATGCGCGACCCTGGCAATTTGTATTCGGCGATTCCCCCAGTCAAAGGCGGCGTCGAAGCATAGGTCAAATGTGCCAAATTTGCCAAATATGCCAAATGTGCCAAAAAGTAAATTTGGCACGTTTGGCTCATTTGGCACGTTTGGCATCTTTGGCATGTTTGGCATCTTTGGCACGTTTAACATACTTTCAACAAAGGAGTTGACTAATGCACGAATTTCCCTGTCCCCCCGGTCTAGTTTGTCGCCCAACGTTCTGGAACATTCCGTTCGTTCTAGAGATCGTCGTGTATCTGGGCGCTCTCCTCGCTGTGGGTGTTTTTGCGTACGGGATGTGGAAACACATCAAACGATGGCGTGCCGGCAAAGGCAAATTCGAATGGGGTCCGCTTGGCGTGCGGATCAAGAACTGGCTGCTGTTCGGCATCGCTACGAAAAAAGTCGCGCTCGATCAGCAACCCGCCGGCATCATGCACCTTGGAATTATGTGGGGAATGGCGTTTTTGTTCCTCGGCACGGCGATTGCGACGATTGATTGGGACATTACCAAACCACTCATCAATCCCTATCAATGGCGACTTTTGCAAGGTGACGTGTACTATTTCTTCAAGGTCGTCCTCGACGTTTTTGGACTGCTCGCGCTGATCGGTATCGCGATTGCGTTCGTCATCCGGTATGGCATCAAGCCCGAACGACTCGATGGGCGCTCTGGCAAACGCTATTTCCGCGAAGACCTGTGGATTCTCGGCTCGCTGGGGTTTATCGTGCTCACCGGTTTCATTATCGAGATTTTGCGCCTTGCCGCGCAACCGATGGAAACTGCGCTCCTTAAAGAACGCGTGATGTATTGTACCACATGCTCGGTCGTTGCCTGGCCCCTCTCGCAACTATTGACGGGAGTTGATCTGGGCGTACTCAAAAGTTTGCACGTGACGACGTGGATGTTGCATATGGCGATCGCGCTCACGGCGGCAGCCGCAGTGCCGTACACCAAGATGGGGCATCTGATCATCTCATCGCTCAACACGTTCTTCAAGAGACTCGAACCTGCCGGCGCGATTCCCAAGATTGCCGATATCGAAAATCAAGAGACGTTTGGCATCAGCAAACTGGAAGAGTTTTCATGGAAGCAGTTGATGGATTTCGATGCGTGCACGCGCTGTGGGCGTTGTCAGGATGCATGTCCTGCCGCGTTGACCGGCAAAGCCCTCTCGCCCAAGAACATCATCGTCAAGATGTTCGAGGTGTCGCACGGCAAGACCCAGGGCGCGCTGCATGGCGAGGTGGTGGACGCGCAAGAGTTGTGGGACTGTACGACCTGTATGGGGTGCGTCAATGCGTGTCCTGTGGCGATTGATCAACTCGGCACGATTATCGAGTTGCGTCGCTATCTCACGTTGAGCGAAGGCGCGCCGCAACCACCCTCGAACAAAGCGATGGACTCGATGGAGCGGCAAGGGAATCCGTACGGGTTACCTAAGGCGGATCGGCACAAGTGGATGGAAGGCCTGGGCGTACCCTTCGCCGATGCGGATGAAGAGTACGAGGTGTTGTTCTGGGTCGGCTGCGCCGGCGCGTACGATGTGCGCGCGCAGAAAATCGCCAGAGCGTTCGTCAAGGTGTTGCAAGCCGCTGGCGTGAAATTCGCGGTGATGCAAGAAGAACGCTGCAACTGCGAATCGGCACGGCGACTCGGTAACGAATACTTGTATCAGATGGCGACGATGGAAATCATCGAGTCGCTCAAGCAGTACAAGTTCAAGCGCATTGCCACGATTTGTCCGCACTGCTTCAACACCATCAAGAACGAGTATCCGCAATTCGATGGCACGTTCGAAGTGGTGCATCACACGCAACTCATCCACGAATTGATCACCACTAAACGCATAACGATACAACGAAAAAACGATGCAACGATCACCTATCACGATTCGTGCTATCTCGGTCGCTACAACAACATCTACGAACCGCAACGCCAAATCCTTCAATCTCTAGTCTCTAATCTCGTTGAAATGCCCCGCGCGCGCGCGAACGGTTTGTGCTGCGGCGGTGGCGGTGGACGGATGTGGCTGGAGGAAAACACCGGCAAGCGCATCAACAACACGCGTATGGAAGACGTGGTCGCGGTGAACGCGCAAATCGTCGCGGCGGCGTGTCCGTTCTGTATGACAATGCTCGACGATGGCGCCAAAGCGCTGGAGGTGGACGAGAAAATCGCGCGCAAAGACATTGCCGAGTTGGTGGCGGAGGCGTTGTAACACAAGAGGCGTATGGCGTATCGCCAGTAGTGATGGCGATACGCCATTGCTTACCCAAGGAGGTGGGCAATGACCGAAACGAAACGACACAAAGTGACGCTCGGTACGCTGTACGACAAGATGCGTCGCGGCGAACCCATCACGATGATCACCTGTTACGATTATCCGATGGCGTACCTCGTCGAGCAAGCCGGCGTGGACATTGTGCTGGTGGGCGATTCGCTCGGTATGACGATTCTGGGATTCGATACCACGCTGCCAGTGACGATGGATATGATGATACCGCATGTGCAAGCGGTGCGGCGCGGCACACCCAACGCGTGGCTCATCGGCGATATGCCGTATATGACGTACCAGCCCTCGGTCGAGACCGCGATTCGCTGCGCGGGACGCTTTATGGCGGAAGGCGCGTGTGACGCGGTGAAACTGGAGGGCGGCGTCGAGATGGCGGATCGCGTCGCGGCAATTGTCAAATCGGGAATTCCGTGTATGGGACACCTGGGTCTCACGCCGCAGAGCGTCGCCGCGCTCGGCGGATACAAGGTGCAAGGACGTGGCGCAGCGCAAGCGAAGAAAATCGTGGACGACGCGCGCGCGCTCGAAGACGCCGGCTGCTTTGCGATTCTGCTCGAAATGGTGCCCGACCGCGTGTGCGAACTCATCACCAAACGCTCTAGCATCCCGATCATCTCACTCGGTTCGGGACCGCACGCGCACGGGCAACTGCTCATCTTCCACGATATGTTCAACCTGTATCCCAAATTCAAACCCAAGATGGCAAAAGTGTTTGGCGATGCCGGCACGGTGATTGCCAACGGCTTGAAGCAATACGTGGAAGAGGTAACGACGCGCCAATTCCCCCAACCAGAAAACTGGTTCGGGATGAAGGATGAAGAATACGCCGAGTTGCTCAAAATGCTTGGCGCGTGAAACGTGATGCGTGATGTGTGAAATTTACAGCGGTCGGCGGTCGCCCGTCGGCGGTCAGGTTCAAAGGAGAATCGTATGAACGACAAACTGCGCAAGCAACTCAAGATTTCCGCGCGCAATGTGGCGGCGGTCAATGATTTTCTACTCGATCCCAAAAACAAACTCGTCAACGCCGTGATGCAAGTTATCGCCAGATACGGGACGATTGACGAGATCAATCGCAAATCGGAAGAGGCGCGCCAGTTACCGAATTTGATGCGCCGTTTGCGCGAAATGAAATCGCCGTACCTGCCCGATCTGGAATGGCTCATCGCGCAACGCGACGCCGGCGCGTTCATCCGTGTTGCCGATTATCGGCGCAAGGTGCTGGGCGCTGCGGCGGACAAGATGAAATTCAAAAACGCGTACGCCGTCACTCTCGAAATCAGCGCGTTCCAGTATTTCCCCTGGCTCATTGCCGAAGCCAAGCAAGCGATCGAAAAACGCGAATTGATGCCGGGGCGTTTCATCCGCGTGCGCTATATGAAGGAATCGGAGCAAGACCAGGGGGATTTGCTCGCGGGGATGGCAGCGATGCAAGCGATTGGTGCATCGTACGTGGACACGCTGGACACCAAAGGCACCGATGGCTCGAACGTGCATCTGGGCGGTCCCGACACCATCACCGGCTATTTCGGTGGCATCGGTCAGCCGAACGAGTACGCGCTCAAATGGCTCGATGAGTTTTTGTACTATTACACCAACTATGGCATCTATCAGGTGCTCAACATCAACGCGGGCACCATTCTCATCGGCTATTTGATTCATCGTTTGGGTATCAACAACGAGTTCAAGATTTCCGTGTTCGTCGGCAACGACAATCCGTACTTTATCCTGTGGACGTTGATGATGGCAAAATTGTTCGCGCGTCCAGACGGTACGACGCCGCTCATCGGTTTCAATCTGAGCAACTCGGTGAACAATGCCACGATTGAATTGGCGGCGTACATTCGCAAAGCGTTTGGCTTTGAGGATGTGGTGCGTATCGAGCATCACATTACCGAATGTTACAAGCACATCGTGCGCCAGCCGTACAATCGCCGCGCCGAATTGCTGGAACTGGCAGATCACGTCAAGAACATTTCGGCCAAGCACGAGGGTGGCGATCCCGAAGTGGAAGCCACGCGTGAACATCCATCGGACATTCTGGAGTACTTTTTGCCCAAAGCCGAAGTGGAGGCGCGCGGTTTGATGCCAATCCTGCTGCAAAATTATCTGGACAAGCACGCCGCGTTGAATCGCACGGCAGAGGAATTGACCAGGCGCGGTCTGGCTTTTATCGCCGCGCGTCATTTGCATAGATAACACGCGTTTCCAGCAACGCTTTTCTCCACTCATTCGTAATTACTCAGCCCTGCATCCATTGTGAAATAGCCCCATCCCCTAGCCCCCTCCCCACGCCACAAAGCGGCGTGGGGAGGGGGAGTCAAAGGACGGGGTGGTGGCAGGCGGCTTCGCCGCCCGCCCACACCCACACTCCCGACGCCCCCTTCCCCCGCGTCGCGGGGAGAGCAGGGGGCAGGGGGATGAGAGGGGTTGTTCCGCAAGAGGCGAAAGATTTTTCGCCCGTACAACGATGGCGAAGCAACGAGCACTGTAACCTTCCGCTTGATTGGGGCGAAAAATCTTTCGCCCCAACCAAGCGGAAGAAACTTTGGCATGGTTACGGTAACGGAGAGAGTTTTTCGTGATGCACCGAACCTGTCAGGTGAACAACAACCTGACAGGTTTTATTTTTGAGGTTTATCTTGCTGAAATTGTGTGGTATAATTTGCATTGAAGTGCCGATTGTCCTGTGCGGGTACATTCGACGGACTGGAGAAAACAATGGAAGACTCGTCAAGACCGAAACGCACGCGCGCGCGCAAAACCCCCGCGCGCGTCACCGCACGCGCGCGCGATAAAATACACGCCGCGCTCGTCCAGAGCGAGGCGGAACTGCGCGCCACCCTCTACAGCATCGGCGATGCGGTCATCGCCACAGATGCGCAAGGACGCGTGGCACGAATGAATTCCGTCGCCGAACAATTGACCAGCTGGCGCGAAGCCGAAGCGCGCGGCAAACCGCTCGCCGAGGTGTTCCGCATCATCAACGAAGAGACGCGCGTGCCCGTTGAAGATCCGGTCACGCGCGTGCTGCGCGAGGGCACCGTCATCGGACTGGCGAATCACACGCTGCTCCTCGCGCGCGATGGACGCGAAATCTCCATTGCCGATGCCGGCGCGCCGATTCGTGACGCGCGCGGCAAGATCGTTGGCGTGGTGCTGGTCTTTCGCGATCAAACCGCCGAACGCGCCGCGCAGCGCGCGGTGCAACAAGCGCGCGAGTACGCCGAGAGCATCGTTGCGACCGTGCGCGATCCGCTCATCGTTCTGGATGCCGACTTGCGCGTCCTCACCGCTAGCCGCGCGTTCTATCGCGTCTTTGCAACAACACCCGAAGAAACCGAAGGGCGTTTGCTCTACGAGTTAGGCAATCGGCAATGGGACATTCCCGAACTGCGGCGGTTGCTGGGAGAAATTCTGCCGCAGAACACCACGTTCAACGATTACACGGTGACGCACGATTTCGAGTGCGTCGGTCCGCGCACGATGCTCCTCAACGCGCGCCGGCTCCATCGCGAAGGCAAAGCCGATTTGATTTTGCTTGCCATCGAAGACATTACCGCGCGCAAGCGTCACGAACGCCAACTCGAAGCGCAAGCGCTCGTCGCGCAAGCGTTGGGCGAAACGACGGAACTCCAACCTCTTCTGGAACGCCTGATTGCGGCAGCGATTCACGCGATTCCGGCGGCGCACAAGGGCTCCATCCTGCTCGCCGATGAACAGGGCACGTTGCACATCCGCGCCCTCTACGGCTACACCGACCCGCGCGTGCAAACCGCGAGTTTCCCCGCCACGTCGGGCTATGCGGCGCGCGCGTTCCGCGAACGTCGCGCGCTCATCATCAACAATGTGCGCGCGGACGCCGAAATACGCTACGAAGGCGAGATTACAGAAATGGCGACGATTCAGAGCGCGATCGTCGCGCCGCTCTTCGTTCAGGATCACCCGATTGGCCTGATTTCGCTGGACAACACGCAGCATCCCGCCGCCTTCGATGAGCGCGACCTGGACGTGCTGACCAGCATCGCCGCCACCGCCGCGCTCGTCATCGAACGCCGCCGCCTGTTTGAGCAAGCGCAGCGCCGCGCGGAAAAGATCGCCGCGGTCAACGCGCTGGGGCGTGCACTCGCTGTCACGCTCGATGTGCCGACGCTGTGTCGCATCGCGCATCAACACATTCGCACGCTCGTCGCGTGCGACAACTTGTGTGTCTCGCTGTACGATTCGGTCACGCACACCTTGCGCCCCGCGTTCGTCATCAGTGAAGAACAAGAACTCGATGTCACACAATTTCCGCCGCTCACGATTGACTCGAACACGCCGCGCGCGGGACGCGCCCAAGCGATTCTCGACGCGCAAACTGTCGTTCTCAGCGATCTGGTGGAAAAGGCGCGGCAGGGTGGCAGAATGATCGTCGGCAGCGCAACCGAACCACAGTCTGCGGTGTACACACCGATGCTCGTCGAAGGCAAGGTCATCGGCTTGCTCGAATTGCAAAGTTATCGCAACCACGCCTACACGGTGGACGATCTCGACCTGTTGAGTATGATTGCCAACCAGATGGGCTTGGCGATTCAAAACGCGCGCCTCTTTAGCGAGACGCGCGCGCGTCTGAACGAACTGGACGCGCTGCACCAAGCCAGCCAGACCCTCCTCACCTCCACACTCGATCCTGAAGCGACCTACGCCGCGATTCATCGAGCGATTGCGCGCGTGATGCCGTGCGAAGCGTTGAGCATTGTCCTCGAAGATGAAGCGCTGGGCGATTATCACGGCGTCTATCTGTACGACAAGAGCGGACGCGTTCCCGCGCAACGCGTGCCGCGCGGCGCGGGTTTGAGCGGGCATGTCATTCCCAGCGGCAAGACACTCGTCATTGACGATTACGCCGCGCAAAGCGAAATT
>DAOTYB010000335.1:0-1893 GCA_034435315.1 Anaerolineae bacterium
AGACAGATAATCTCGCACAGATGGATTCACTTCGTTTCCTTCCCGTACGCGCCCAGCCATACCATCGCATAAAACGCGAGCAGGACGCAGATTGCCGCGCCGACGTTGGCGATCCACGCCCTGCCACCTCGTTTTTCGATTAGCGATATCGCGAGGTTTTTCATTTGGTTTGCGGTATAGCCGTCACGCGTAACCGCCTTTGGTTTTTGCGCGGCAAGCATCGCGCGGTCGGCAGTGCGCTTGCTCATTCGCCCTCCTTCAACGCCGCGTCCAACGCGTCCAGCGCGGCAGATAACACGCGGGCGCCATTTGGCACGCCGTCACGAAATGCGCGCGCGGCTTCTATGACATCCAGCATTTTTTTAATAGGCAATTTGTTGGCACGTTTACGGCGTCGCTTGGCGTCATTTACGTCTTGCAACACTAACAGATGCGCGTTTGGTTCGTCAATGTGATCGATATGCGCGGCAAACAATTCGGCACATTTGTTCTCTGGCAACTGACATAGGTACGACAGTGCCAGAAATCCGTTTGGTGTACGGACGTTTGGTCCATCAATAAAAAACCTATCAGGTATCCGCGCCCAGACCGAGACTTTGCGCCCGAATTGCGCTTCATACTCGCGCGTCAACCTGCGCCGCGCGTCAACGTCCTTGATGGCGCGAATCTCCTGCGCCAGCAGCGCCCACGCGCGCAGTGATTCAAGGGAGAAAAAATTATTTTCTTCAATCGCCTTCCTTATTTGCTCCTCGTTCACTATATTCTCCTTTTTTTGTTTTGGGCGGGCGCGTCCCGTTTCAGTCCGCGCCCGCCGTGCCATCGTCTCCGCGAATCCGCCGATTGAAGTGTCCTCGTGCCAATCTGTACGCTCCATCTACGGGCTCTGCTCGCGCTTTCGCCCGAGTGATCGATAACGAAGGAATTCTGTCCCGATCTTCACGAATGACTCGGTACTATAGATCGATACTCCGTGTTCATCATACCCGACACTGGATTGTTTGATAACGCAAACAGTCATATGTCACCGCTGTCATTTGTCATTTGATACGCTCGGCATATCCGCGCGCATACTCGAACAACTCGGCATCTGTATTATCGGTTGATATTGCCCCGCTATCAGCACCACGTTGCAATGTCTCAATCACACTGCGCGCGTCCCTATACTGCGGAATCTGTGCAACGATCTGCCTGATCAGGTCGACGCGATGGTGGAATGGCCTGCCACGATTGTTAGTACCAACGATATGATTATGTTGTGGTTGCGACTCATCTACCTCCTCCGCTGGCGTTGCCTCATACCCAGCCAGCGCCATTATCCATGCTAACGATAGCCTGAACGCCTTGCTTGTTGCACGTGTGACGGCCATAGAGCGACGCGCATAACGTGGACGATTACCCCAGTGTGGCTCATCCGCGCCACATATCGCCGAGCCGCGACCGATGATCGCACCATCAGATACACGCACCAATTCGACGGTGCTCTCATAGTCATCGCCGTTGGTGATTGTACTGACCTCGCGCGGGATGATGCCCAGCATCGCGCCGAGCGTCATCCAACCCTCGACCCGTACAAATTTACGACCACTGATGGATACATACAATCGCTGCTTTTCAATGACTGCCGCGAGTTCGCGCGCTACATCTGCGGCACGCTCAATAACGTCGTGCGGACTTGATAGTTGCAGCGTGCCGAGTTGCACAACCGCTGCTAATTGTGTTTGTTCGTCCATTCTGCCTCCTGTTGGCTGATTCGTCTTAGCAAGTGATTGGATATCATCAATAGACTTTATCGGAAATAAGGTTTTCGCATACAATGTCTGCTCCAGACCGAGTTTGGCACTAGGGAGCAGACTGCATGATCACATACGAACAGGTGAAGGGTAAAGCGAAATT
>DAOTYB010000336.1:0-25666 GCA_034435315.1 Anaerolineae bacterium
CTTGACAAAGCCGCGCCTCCGCTTGTCATTGCGAAGAGCGGTCTTTGCGACGAAGCAATCCCCTATTGCGGTGTGGAGATTGCTTCGCCGCTGCGCGGCTCGCAATGACAGGGGGCTGACTTTGCACAAGCCCTGTCGGCTAATGCAAAGCAGATTGACACTTTGTCCTATCACAGATATACTGCTATTTGTATGGTGGGAGAGCAAAAGCCGAACGAGGCGGACGTTCGGGCTCTGGTACGCGCGGCGATTCTTAAATACAAATTACTTACCCCGGGTGAACGCGTCATCGTCGGAGTATCGGGCGGAGCGGATTCGCTGGTGTTGTTGCACGTCTTGCGTTCTCTGAGTGACGAGTTCGATTTGCACTTGCACGTTGCGCACCTGAATCATCAACTTCGCGGACCCGAATCGGAGGAGGATGCAGAATTTGTGGCGGCGCTGGCACGCGAATGGAAGTTGCCGGCAACGATAGCGGCGCGCGATGTGGCTATGTTCGCGCGCGAGGAACGTTTGTCTATCGAAGAACTGGCGCGGCGCACGCGCTATGCCTTTCTGGCAGAGGTCGCACGTGAGCAGAATGCCTCCACGATTGCCGTGGCGCATCACCGCGACGATCAGGTGGAAACGGTGCTGATGCATTTTCTGCGCGGGGCGGGCCTGGCAGGCTTGCGCGGGATGCAACACAAGATCGAAATGCGCGGGGTAGCGTTCGGTCTGCCGGAATCGCGCACCGCGCTACAATCTCCGCTATACCTCATTCGTCCGCTCCTCGATGTCCCGCGCGCGGCCATCGAACAGTACTGTAAAGACAATTACCTCGCACCGCGCGTGGATCGAACCAACTGGGACACCACGCAGTTGCGTAATCGTCTGCGTCACGAAGTTTTGCCTTATCTCGAGCAATTGAACCCCAATCTGCGGCAGGTCATTTATCATTCCTCCATCGCGATCGCCGATGATTACGATTTTCTCCTCCCGATGATTCGCAACGAATTTACCCGCATCACACGGGAACAAGCAGGGGCGCTGGTGTTTCATCGCGCGGCGTGGAGCGCGCTTCATCCCGCCCTACAGCGCGGCACCTTGCGTTTGGCGGTGCAACGTTTGCGGAGCGATTTGCGTGATGTAGGCTGGGTGCATATCGAACAAGCCCGTCGTGCCGCGCTAGAAAAAAATGCGGGTACCGAAGTCACGTTGCCAGCGGGATTGCGCCTGATTGTAGGTTATGCTACATTCGTGATTGCGGATACCGCGCGCGGGGTGCCACTCCCCGACTTGCCACTTTTGCACGTCAAAACGTTAGATGTGCCTGTACAGGGCAAAGTCGAATTACCCGATACCAACTGGATTCTGGAAACACAAGTCTTGACCCACGCGCCCGAAGTGAACGATCGCTGGACCGCCGTACTCGATTTTGCAATGTGTCGCGGTGAGCGGATGTTGCGTCGTCGCCGTCCCGGGGATCGTTTTCAGCCGGCGGGAATGGACGGGCATACACGTTCGCTGCACGATTTTATGATTGATGAAAAAATAGATCGCACCGTGCGCGCGCTCTTGCCTTTGCTGGTTGTGGGCGAGCGGATTGTGTGGGTGTGTGGTTGGCGAGTGGATGAGCGAGCACGGGTGACGCCATACACGCGCGAGTTCTGGCGCGTCACCTTCCGCAAGAAAATTATGGGAGTCTAGAATCTGTGAGGTCTGAACAAGACCTCACAGATTTTATGGAGGGAATCGCACGCGTGAAACCACAACTGCGCGGCTATGTGATTGTGCTGGGCGGTACCTTCATCTGGGCGATGACCGGTATTGTAGTCAAGATTTTGCTCACGCAGTACGCCGTTGCGCCGGTGACGATCGCGGTATGGCGGGTGCTCATCGTCACCGGCTTTATGCTGAGCGCGCTGGCGGTGCTGGATGGGCGCGCGCTGCGTTTCGCTCCGCGCGATCTGGGCTTGTTCCTCGTGTATGGCAGTGTGGGGATTGGCATCCATCAATTGGTGTGGATTGCTTCGGTGCAGT
Source organism: Anaerolineae bacterium (assembly GCA_034435315.1). GTDB lineage: Bacteria > Chloroflexota > Anaerolineae > UBA4142 > UBA4142 > VGOB01. Next base: position 2,023 of record DAOTYB010000336.1, read on the forward strand.
ACAACGGGGCAGCGGTAGCGACCGTGCTGATTTACACCGCGCCCGCGCTGGTGACGCTGATCGCAGCGCGCTTTATGAACGAACCCATCACCCGCCACAAGGTGCTGGCATTGGTATTGACCCTCATCGGTTGCACGCTCGTGGCACGAGTGTACGAAACAGCACACCTTCAACTAAACGCGCTGGGCATTCTGGCAGGCCTGGGGTCTGCCGGTACGTTCGCCACGTACTCGCTATTGGGACGCTTTGCCACGCGACGATACTCGGCGTGGACGACGCTCTGCTATGCGTTTCTCTTCGGCACGTTGTTTTTGCTACCGCTGGCAGTCTGGTTAGACAATCTGATGCCGTCCCAACTCACGTGGGATGGCTGGGGCTGGTTGATGTTTCTCGCGCTGGTGCCTACCCTGGGCGGCTTTGCCTCCTACACCCTGGGATTGAGTTACCTGCCCGCGAGTATCGCCAGCCTCCTTGCCGCGTTCGAGCCGGTGACCACGGCACTCCTGGCATTCTGGATTTTTGGCGAGGTCCTCACGCCGCCCCAGATGGTCGGCACGGCACTCATTCTCGTGAGTGTGATTCTGTTACGCCCGCAGCACAATCGAGCGCTCGAATGAGCGCTCGATTTCAAAACAGACTCATTTGTTGCGCGATGGGCACCGGCTTGCTTTCTTCTTCCTCTGGCAAACTCGCCAGTTCCTTCAAAATCCCGGGAATCCGCTTGAAATCCTCTTCGAGTACACGCCTTAGACTGGGCTGATGCAAGGCGGCGGCGGGATGATACATCGGCACGATGACGCGATGCCCCACGCGTTTGGGTTTGCCATGAATCTCGGAAATTTTTTTATCGGGAAACCAGCGCGCCATCGCAAAGCGACTGATCGTTACAATGACCGATGGATTGACCAACTCAATCTGGCGCTCCAGATAGGGGCGGCAGGCCTCCATCTCTTCGGGTAGCGGATCACGATTCTGGGGTGGGCGACACTTGATGACGTTACAAATATAAACGTGTTCACGTTTCATTCCAATCGCCGCGAGGAGTTCGTCCAGATATTTTCCTGCCGCGCCCACAAAGGGTCGTCCTTCCCGATCTTCGTGAAAGCCCGGCGCTTCACCGATGAACATAATGGTCGCGCTGGCAGGTCCCTCACCAGGAACTGCCTGCGTCCGCGCTCTGGCAAGATCGCATCGCGTACACGTACGGATTTGTTCGTACAATTCCGATAACTCTGACATTGCACACTCCAGATAAGAGAATCAGCGCGGATTGTATATCAACTCGATTTTTTTGTCTAGCACAAATTGACAGTCCGTTACCCTATCGGTATAATCGTGGCGCAACTGTTAAGACGATGAGAAACCGTTCCTTTGCCTACTTTCAAAAAATTCTTATCCTTGTTCTATTGACGCTCAGCGCGTGCCAGACTTTTTCAACATCGCCCGTCACTCCTCCACACGCGACCGTGCCTCCCTCTCCCACGGCAACGCTTACCCCAACAGCACCCACCCCTTTGCGCGGCGGTGATTTTCGTCAAGTGCGCGCCACCGACGCTATCAGTTTCCATCCCTACTTGACGACGGATACCACCTCGCGCCTGTATCAAGACAAGGTGTTTGCAAGTGGCTTGTGGTTGCGCGATCCGCAAACGTTGCGGCCCATTCCCGGGATGGCCGAGTCGTGGAACGTCTCCGCCGATGGTAAAACGTATACCTTTGCGCTACGTCGCGATTTAAAGTGGAGCGATGGCACGCCATTGACCGCGCACGATTTTGTGTGGACGTTCGTGCAGGCGGCCAAGCCAGAGAATCAGTACCCTTACCTCGAAAGCCTGAGTGCGATCGCGTCGTACGTCGCCAAAGACGACTGGACATTGGAGATTACGCTGAAGGAGGCGACCTGCACAGCGCTGTTGAATGTAGATGTCATCACGCCGCTCCCTCAACACGTGTGGAGCAAATTCGATTGGCGTGATCCTGCCAGAAATCCGGAAATCTATTTCCCCAGCGTGGTCTCAGGTCCCTACAAGGTAAAAGAATGGCAGCGCGGCAATCAAATCATCTTTGTGCGTAACGAACTCCACTACCGCGGCGCGCCGCATCTCGATTCGTTCACGATTCGCATCATCTCCGATGCGAGCAAATACGTGCCGATGCTTCAAGCGGACGAGGTGGATCACGCGCCCGTGAGCCCGGCGGATTTCCAGCGCGCGCGCCAGATCAAACATCTCAAGTTGTACGAATGGCAGCCCGCCGCGCCGGAGTGGGAATTTATCGGCGTGAACCTGCGCCGTCCCTTCTTGAAGAACGTTGCGGTGCGTCAAGCACTGGCGTATGCCATCCCGCGCGACGCCATCGCCGCGCAAATTTTTCACAACCTCGCCCAGCCCACCTACTCGCTCTTTCCTCCCACGATGAGCGTGTTCACGCCCGATGTGCCTCGTTACGACTATAACCTCGATACAGCCAGAGCGTTACTCCAAAAAGCCGGCTATAAACTCGATGCGAGTGGCAGGTTGGTGGATAGTGCCAACAAAACCGTACCCCGCTTGCGCATTCTCTACAATGTTAACAACAAAGCGCGCGAGCAGGTGGGAGCAGTCCTGCAGGCTCAACTCAAAGCACTCGGCGTCGAATCGGAACTCCTCTATGCCGATTTTGCGACGTACGTGAACTATTTGCAACAAGAACCTTTCGACTTTGATTTGTTCTTGCTCGGCTGGCGTACACCAATCGAGCCGTATCTCTCGTTCCAGATGTGGAGTGAAACGAATATCCCGCGCTTGAATTTGAGCGCGTACGTCAACCCCGAAGTCGAACGCTTGTTTGCTCAAACCAACCAACCGCCGTGCGATGCCGACACACGTAAACAGGTGTTCGCCCAAATCCAAAAAATCATTGCGACTGATGTGCCCTACATCTTTCTCGTGTATCACAGCGGTTACGCGTTTATCCACCAGCGCGTCGTACCCAATACGCCTTCCCCACTCGGCATTGATTATTTCCCCGAACAGTGGTTTATCACCGGCAAATAATTCGTCCTCGTCATTACCTGGCCGTGCCATCCATCGCCAAAAAGCCCTACCTCCTCCCTCCCCACGCTGCAGAGCGGCGTGGGGAGGGACAAAAATGTCCTTAAACCACGATGATTCGAGCGTGGCCAAATCTCAAGCGTCTGGAGTATAATTATTGCCCCACGTACACCACGCGATAGATGCGCCCACCTTTGTCATCGGAAATGTACATCACCCCATCGGGGCCAAAAATCACATCCGCAGGACGCCCCCACGTGGCAGCATCACCGCATTTGGCACCGGGCGCGCGCCAGCCGTTCGCAAACGTTTCGCTGCGGCGCGGCAAGCCGTTCTCGATGACGATGCGTTGCACCTTGCAATCGCGATAGTTTGCCACGTTGTTGGTGTTCCACGAACCGTGATACGCCACGAATAAATCGTTTTGATACGTCGCCGGAAAATTCGTGCCGCTGACGAACGACATACCCAGCGGCGCGCTGTGCGCCAGATCGGTAAAGAGGGCGGGTACGACTTGCGCGCAATCGAAACCGGGCGGCACCGCCACGCGCGTATCGCGCGTCTCGGCGGTTTGCGTGGGCGGTAGATTCGCGCCGAGCACGGGCGTGTAGCAATAGGGCCAACCGTGTGATTGCCCGCGCTGGACGTTAATCACAATTTCTTCCGGCGGAAGATCATCGCCCATGCCATCACTGCCATTGTGATTCGCCCACAGTTCGCCGCTCGCAGTGAAAACAAAATCCACGCTGTTGCGCAGTCCCTCTGCCCACACCACGCGCTTGCGCGTATCGGCATCTGTGGCAAACGGATTATCGGCAGGAATGGTGCCATCGGGATTGAAACGCAAGATCGCCGCGCGTCGCGGATCCGATTCGGGCGTAATGTTCGATAACGAACCCGCGCTGACGTACAACTTGCCGTCTGGACCAAAGTGCAGTGTGCGCGATATGTGTCCACCACAGCAGGGTAGATTTGTCGTCACAATTTCGCGCGATTCCAAAGTGCCATTGTTATCCGCATCGCGAAATCGCTCCACGCGGTTCTGTTCGGCAACGTACAGCCAACCGTCGTTCCATTCGATTCCGTGTGGCGCGTTCAACCCTGCTGCAATCACCTCGACCCCATCCGCCAGGCCATTGGCATCGCGATCGGGCAGGCGTACGATCTGTCCCGCTCTCATCAACGACACGTACAACATCCCATCGGGACCAAACGCCATAAAACGTGGATTGCCCAGGTTCTGGGCAAAGATACGAATGACAAAGCCACTTGGTACGCTGATGCGTGTTGCCGCTTCATCGGGCGGAGGTATGGGAGGTGACGGCAGAGTTTGTTTCGCGATGAGCGGAAAATACGCTATGAAGGAATCGCGCAGCGCGGCTTGATAGGCGTACGGCGCGAGATTCAGTGTCGTGAACAAGAAAACCAGTGCCAGCATCATCGCGACGATGCTGGCGCGTATAATCGAACGATTCATTTTTTCTCACCCAACAAAAATCGTTGGCGGAATTGTATCACAAGATTGAGGATTCAAACGTTAAAAACACGCTAGAAAAATTCAAGGCGAGCCTCTCGCTCGCCCCGCGTGCTTTCGTCCTCTGCCTTTCGTCCTCCATCCTTCGTCCTTCGTCCTCCGTCCTTCGTCCTCTGCCTTTCGTCCGCCGTCATTCGTCCTCCGTCCTCCGTCCTTCGTCCTTTGCACATTTGGCTCATTGGTTCATTGGCTCATTGGCTCATTCATTCCCCGTCCTTCGCCCCCACCGTCGCTTCGAATTCGCCATCGCGGACGCGCACGCGAATTTCCGCGCGCGCACTCACTTGTGACACACTCTTGACAACGCGCCCCGTTGATTTTTCGCGCACAATCGCATAGCCGCGCGCGAGCGTCGCTTCGGGATTGAGCGCGGCGAGGTGGCGCAACGCGCCGTTCAATTTCTCGCGGCGCAGCGCGATCAGTTGGCGGATGCGCGCGTCCAGTCGCCGTGTCAAGTCGTCCACGCGTTGGCGATTGTTGGCAAGGCGCGCTTGCGGCGAGTTGCGTTCGAGCGCGTGCGTCGTTTGCGCCAGACGCGCGCGCGCGTCGTCCACGCGTGCGCGCGCGAGTTGCGCCAGACGCTGGCGCGCGTAGGCAAGGTTGCCGCGCAGTTCGCGCACATCGGGCGCGACGAGTTCCGCTGCCGCGCTGGGCGTGGGCGCGCGCACGTCCGCGACGAAATCGGCAATCGTGAAATCGGTCTCGTGCCCCACCGCGCTGATGACCGGCACGCGCGAGTGGTAAATCGCGCGCGCGACGCGCTCGTCGTTGAACGCCCACAGGTCTTCAATCGAGCCGCCGCCGCGCGCGACGATAAGCACGTCAATCGCAAAATCGTTGATGGTTTGAATCGCACCCGCAATCATCGGTGCCGCGTCGGCGCCTTGCACAAGCGTCGGCGCGAGCAGAATCTCGGCAAGCGGATAGCGGCGCGCGAGGATGTTGCACATATCGCGCAAGACGGCGCCTTCGCGCGAGGTGACGACGCCGATGACGCGCGGAAATTCGGGAAGTGCGCGTTTGTGTTCGGGCGCAAAGAGTCCTTCGGCTTCCAGACGCGCCTTCAGCCGTTCGAATTCGACCCACAGCGCGCCCGCGCCGGTGAGTTTGAGGTCGTCTACGTACAACTGCACATCGCCGCGCGCTTCGTACATCGAAACGTGTCCGTGCGCTTCGATGGCGTCGCCGTTGTTGGGCAGACGAAACACGCGCGCGGCATCGCTGCGCCACATCACACAGCGAATCGCCGCGTCGCGATCTTTCAGCGTAAAGTACAAATGCCCCACCGCCGATTGGGACAAATTCGAGACTTCGCCGCGCACCCACACATCGCGCAACACATCGTCGCTTTCGACGACCTCTTTGATCTGGCGGACGAGTTGCGCCACAGTGAGCGTGGGGGCGAGATCGAAGAGAGGTTGTTGCATTGGTGATTCCTATCTGGACACGAACGGAAAATAGTAGGTGTGACAGGTGACGGGCGCAGTCGGTTTGCTCCAGCGCGCGAAATGATTCGAGGGTTTGCTCCCCGCCGTCGTGAAATTGCCGACGACGTACACATCATCACCATTGGCAGCGAGCGCGCTCACAAAATCGTTCACACCACTTCCCAATGGCGACCACACGCAACCATCCCACCGCGCGAGCAGATTCGTACTTGTATCTTTGGGGGAACCGCCAGCGTACACATTACCGTTACTGAACGCAAGCGCGCTCACGCGCGTACTCAAACCACCACCAACGGCTGACCACGTTTGCGTGGTCGCGTTCCATCTGGCGATGTTGTTCGCACTCACACCGCCAATCGAAGTAAAAGTGCCGCCGACGTACACGGCGTTGTCGCCCAGCGCAATCGCGTAAACTGCTCCGTACGTATCGCTGATACCACTCCCCAGCGCCGACCACGTTTGCGTGGACGCGTTCCACCGCGCGATGCGGTTCGCGATGACGTTACCCGCCGTGACAAAATCGCCGCCCACGTACACCTCATCGCCACGCGCAACGACGGCGTACACTTGCGGAGAGTACGTGCTACCACCAACCCCCGTACCTAATGCCGTCCACGTCTGCGTGGTCGCGTTCCATCGCGCGATGCGACTCGCCGTGATGCTGCCCGCCGAGGTGAAATTCCCGCCGATGTACACAGTATCGCCGCTGATGGCAATCGCGTTCACCGAACCATCCACGCCGTTGCCCAGCGCTGACCACGTATTGGTGACGGTGTTCCACCGGGCGATGTTATTCGCGCTGATGCCACCTGCTGTGGTGAACTCGCCTCCAACGTACACCTCATTGCCATTGACGGCGATTGCCAGGACCTTGCCATTCACACCATCGCCCAGCGCCGACCACGCGCGGCCATCCCAGCGCGCCACGCGATTCGCCGCAATGCGACCTGCGGTGGTGAATGTGCCGCCAACGTACACATCACTTCCGTCCACCGCGACGGTGTTGACATAGCCGACGATGCCGTTGCTCTTGCCCGTGTCGAACACTGACCAGATGCCCGCATCCCAGCGCGCGAGGTGCGCGACCGAATTGCCACCTGCCATCAAAAACGATCCGCCGATGTACACACTGCTCCCCGCGATACCGAACGCGAGAACCGCATCGTTCGTACCATCTCCCAACGCCGACCAATCGTTGCTGGAGGTATCCCACCTGGCGATGTTGCTCGCGGCGATGTTACCCGCCGTCGAAAATGCTCCACCCACGTACACCACGTTGCCACTCGCGGCGAGTTCGTACACCGTTGGAGAGGTACTCCCACCGATACCATTCCCTACCGCCGACCACGTGTTCGTGAGCGTGTCCCATTTGGCGATGCCGCTCGCGCTGACGCCACCCGCCGCGCTGAAACTGCCACCCACGTACACGTCCGATCCGCTGATCGCGATGGCTTTGACCGATGGATAATAGCGCGTGCCGATCATCCCGCTGCCAAGCGCAGACCACGTCTGCGTCACTCGATTCCATCTGGCGATGCCGTTCGCGGTCACGCCGCCCGCAGTGACAAAGTTGCCGCCGACGTACACATCGTCCCCACTGATGGTGATAGCACCAACCGATGAAATCTTGGGCGGAGGCGGTGGCGGAGTTGGTGCTGGTGTTGGCGTTGCCACACCTGACGCCTGCGCCGACGATTGTGCCGTCATCATCCCAACCACGCCGCTGCCGAGCGCCGACCACGTGTTGGTTGCCGCGTTCCATCTGGCGATGCTATTCGCTGCGATGCCACCTGCGTTGGTGAAATAACCGCCGACGTACACCTCGCTGCCACTCACGGCGATCGCATGGACACTGCCGTTGGTGCCACTTCCCAGCGCCGACCACGTTTGCGTGGTCGTGTTCCATCTGGCGACATAGTTCGCCGCGACGTTCCCGGCTTGCATAAAGTATCCACCCACATAGACATCATCGCCGCTGATGGCAATCGCATAAACGGCGCCAGACGAGTACGGTTTGCCGAACGTGAGACCATCGCCTAACGCTGACCACGTTTGCGTGGCGATGTTCCATCGAGCGATACCGTTGGCGACGATGTTGCCGACCGTCGTGAACGCGCCGCCGATGTACACATCATCGCCACTGACCGCGATGGCATAAACCGTTCCGCTAACACCTCGTGGCGCAAAGCGATCGTCCCAGTACACATCATCGGGAACAGACGCGACTGGACGATGTGCCAGGGGAATTGACGCGGGCGGTTGCGTTGGGTGTGCCAGGCCGGTTTGTGTAATCAACAGCACAGCCAACAGCACCAGCGCGGAGCGATTGGGGATCTTCATCGCGACCTCCTGACACGAAGGACGAAAGACGACGAAAGACGAAGGACAAAAGACAAAGGACGAACGACGCCACCTTCGTCATCCGTCCTTCGTCGTTCGTCTTTGGTCGAACGTTACACGCGCGTCACGTACGAGCCATCGCGCGTATCCACGCGCACCGTATCGCCGACGTTTACGAAGAATGGTACCGTGATTACCACACCAGTTTCGAGCGTTGCCGGTTTACCACCGCCGGTCGCCGTATCGCCTTTAAAGCCGGGCGCGGTCTCGACCACCTTGAGGTCAACTGTCGTTGGTAATTCGATTTCGATAGGTTTGCCTTCGTACGTCAACAAATCTACCGTCACATTCTCTTTGAGATACAGTGCCGCATCGCCGAGCATCTCTCTGGACAAGACCGGCTGCTCAAAAGTTTCAAGGTCCATAAAGTGATAGTTTTCACCATCGTTGTACAGGTATTGGACTTGGTGATGATCTAATCGCACATCTTGTACACGCCCGCCCGACTGAAACGTACGTTCGATCGTTGCACCGGTTTTGAGATTGCGCAACCTGGTTTTGATGACCGCGTTACCGCGTCCCAGTTTGACGTGCTGGTACTCCAACACGCGGTAGAGATTGCCATCGTCATCAATAAACGTCGTCCCTTTACGCAAATCCTGCACACCAATCATAGCGTTCTCCTCATCATCGAATTCAGGGTGCGATTATATATCAAAAGGGTACAAGTTTCAAGTTTGCGTCTGCACCCAGCGTGCTGAAAAACACACCGACTCTCTTGCCAATCTACCGCGTTTGTGCTATGATTCGAGCCGTGTCGAAATTGCCTCCGTTCACACCTGCCGATGAAGAGTACGCGCTCGCGCGCGCCTATGTGCCCGAGCACATTCCCGGTCTGATGACGGCAATTTCACACGCCACGCCGTTCCGTCTGGACGATTTTCTCGGCTGGACGAGAGACGACTGGGTGATCTTCGTCGGCTATCCACTCGAAACGCGCTTTGATGCGACACGCTGCGAGCAACTCGTCACGCGCGCGGTAGAGGCACATCACCCCAATTATCTCTGGTTCATTGGGCCTGCAATCCCGCCTGCGCTGGCATGCACCGCGCGCGCGCGCCAGAGCGATCACTACTTGCGGCTCGATCTTGCGCAGACGACCATCAAATCGTCGCTGCAGCGCGAGGTGAACCAAGCCGCGCGTATGCTCACGGTCGAAGCGGCGCGCGCATGGACGAAGGAACACCAGGCACTCACGGATGAACTGATGCGCCGCGAAAAACTCCCACCGCTCATCGCCGCGCTGTACCGCGCGATGCCCGAGTACATCGCTCAATGTGCTACCGCGCGCGTGCTGAACGCGCGCGACGCGCGCGGCGCACTCACCGCGTTCTTCGTCGTCGAAGTTGCCGCATCGTCATTCGATACCTATGTGCTGGGATGCTACTCGAAGCAAAACTATGTCGCGCACGCGTCCGATCTACTGTTTGCGCGGATGATCGAAGATTCGCGCGCGCGCGGTAAAGCGTTCCTCAACCTGGGGCTGGGCGTGAACCCCGGCATCACGCGTTTCAAGACCAAATGGGGCGGCGTGCCATACCTGCGCTATGAATTTTGCGAGTGCTACTATGGCACAGAAACAATGGCAATAGTGGACTGGCTGAGCGGAAAATTATGAATCTTCGGTTCTGGGAAAAACCTCTGCGAATGGTGTGGCGTATCGAGCGCGAGCCGCATCGCGCGCATCTGGTTGGTACGGCACACTTTTTTCCGCACAGTTTCGCGCGCGCGTTTGCACGTCTGATGCGCCAGGCAAACGTTGTGTTGTTCGAGGGACCGCTGGACGAAGCAAGTTCCGCGCGTATCGCCGAGTACGGCCGGCACGGCGAAGGTGTTCCCACGTTCGTCGAAATGCTCACCCCCGAAGCCATCAACGAAATCGAACGCCTCTTGCGGGCACGACTCGATAGTCACAGCGGCGACGCGTGGTTGTTCTCGCTCGTCGAACGCAAGCCCGTCTATTTTGAATCATTCACGCGCAACGTGCGTCCGTGGGCAGCGTTCTTTTCGATCTGGAAAACGTACCTTGGCTGGCAGTACTCGATGGACTTGGAAGGGTATCGCGTCGCGCGCCAACTGGGCAAACCGATTCACTTTCTCGAAACACTCGAAGAGCAACTCGCGGTGCTGGACAACATCCCCCTCGAGCGCATTGCGCGACAACTGAATGATGTGAAAAACTGGGCAGCGTACAAAAACAAGTACGTACAGATTTTTCTCGCCGGCGACCTCGATCAGATGATTACCTTTACCTCGCGCTTTGTCACGCGCGGTCCTGTCATTGTTGGCGCGCGCGATAAAATTCTCTTCGAGCGGATGCTGCCGTTCATCGAACGCGAACCGACGCTCGTCTTCATCGGCTTTCCGCACGTGCCCGGTGTGACACAGTTACTCCGCGAAGCGGGTTACACGGTGACGCAGGTGTGTGTATGATTACTCCCAGCGAGCGCGCGTACATTCTCGCGCACGCGTACGTTCCTGAACACCTGCCGCACTATGTCACCGCCATCTCGCAGACCGAGCCGTTTCTCGTTGACGATTTTGTCGCGCACGTGCGCGGCGCGCACGTGATTTTCGTTGGCTATCCCTTGAGCAAAAGTTTCGATGCAGCGCAAATGCTCGACACGCTCGAACGCGCGCGCGCGCGTTTCAAACCGCGTGTCGTTTCGATTCTGGCGCCCGCGCTGCCCGAGACATTACAGGCGGACACGCACTTGCCCGCCGACGAGTACTTTCGGCTCGATGTGACCACACTCGTCATCCCGCAGAAAACGCGCAATATGCTGACGCGCGCGCGGCGCGATCTGACGACGCGCGAAGGCACGTTCGGCAAGGAACACCGGCGCTTGGTCGAAGAATTTATGCGTGCGCATCGTCTGGACGATGCAACGCGGACGATTTTCGAGCGTATCCCCGAATACGCCAGATGCGCGAGCGCGTGTGTCATCGAAGCGCGCGATGCGCGTGGCAATCTCGTGGCGTTCGACCTTGCCGATTTCAGCGCGGCGCAGTACGCGTTCTACCTGTTCAACTTTCGCGCGGCATTGCCTCGCGTCCCTGGCGCGTCCGACTTGTTACTCGCGCACATTATCGCGCGCGCGCGCGCGGAAGGCAAACGCTATGTCAATCTGGGGTTGGGCATTGATGAGGGGGTGGCGTTCTTCAAACGCAAGTGGGGCGCGACCCCGTTTCTGAAACATTGCGCGTGCGTTCAACAACCTTCGCGCGCGGAGGCATGGCTGGGCTTGTTCGATCAATTACGGTACGCTTGAAAGGACGTAACCACTCGTAAAAAAACTTTTGCTAATGATTGCTCTGGATTCCACCCAAATTGTCACTGCGGCTGTTCTCTTCGGCCTGGTGGTCTCGTCAGCGTGCATTGTCTTGTTCATTGATTGGCGTGTGGCATTGTTCGCGCTCCTGGCGCAGTACCTCTGCGCGGCGGGATTGCTCTCGCAGGTAGTAGCGCTGCCCCACGCGCTCATCCGTGTACTTTCGGGCGCGTTCGCCACAGCGATTTTGTATTTCACATTTCGCCGCGCGCAGGAAAATTTCTGGCGCGATCTCGCGCAGGCAGAAGATGACGCGGCGCGTCTCGTTGTGACACGCTCGTATTATTGGCAGGTGTTCATCATCGGTGTGCCGTTCCGCGTGCTCGCGCTCGCGCTTGCGGCAGTCGGTACGATCGGCGTTGCCTCGTCCATAACGTTTCTCGACATACCGCCTGATGTATTGTTCGGCGCGCTATGGCTCGTTGCCACCGGCGTTCTCGTCGCGATACTTTCGCGCGCGGTGTTACGACTGTGCCTGGGCATTCTGCTGCTCACAAGTGGCCTGGTGATTCTGGAGATTGCGACAGAAGGTAGTTTGTTGTTGTACGGTCTGGTCAACATAGCCGATGTGCTCCTCGCACTCGTGCTGGCGCATCTCGCCGCGCTACCTGCCGCGCCCGGCGTGTGGCGTCGTCGGCGTGGAGAAGTGCAATGAGCATTGTCTTGACAATGGGCGCGTGTGTGGTCGCCGGCATTGTAGTGCGCGCGCTACGCCGCTGGCCACGCGCGTGCTGGCTCGCCACGTTCGTCAGTGTTGTGCTGATTGGCGCGTGGCTCACTTTCGTACCCGCCGCGTCGCTCTCCTTTTTCGGTCGCGCGCTCGCGCTGGATGTTGCCTCGCGCGCGTTTCTGCTCGCGCTGTTTTTTGCGACAAGCGCGCTCGCACTCCTGGCGCCACTTGCCTCGGCGCGCCCACACGCATCGCCGACGAATGCCCTCACCGATTCGCACGGCGCGTTTTTCTTGCTCGCGTTCGCGCCGTTTATCGCCACTGTCACGCTGGATAGTTTTCCGCTGGCGGTGTTCGCATGGGCGATGGGGCTGGGTGTGCTGATGCTGTCGGCACGACCACAGAGCGAAGGGCGGGTGGGAGGCACAGCGCAGTTCTTGCTACTTATGGTGCTTGCCAGCGCGAGTTTGCTGCTGGCAAATCGCTTTCTTGAGGTGTATCCTCTCACCCCCGAAAATCTCGACTTGGTGCGCGCGGCTGCCATCTTTCTCGCGCTGGGGTTCGGTGTGCTTTTGGCGCTGGCACCGCTCCATTTCTGGCTGGGTCCCCTTGCCGACGAATTGTCACCGCTGGGAGTGGCGTTTCTGGTCGGCGTTGCGCAAGCGGTCGGCGTGTGGGTATTGTGGCAACAGATGAACGCGGCGCTATGGCTGACGCTGCGCTCACCGCTCCTGAGCGCGCTGCTGGTCGGCGGCGGATTGACGGCGCTGGTGGGCGCGCTGTTGGCACTGGCGGAACGCCGCGACGCGCGCGCGCTGGCGTATCTGGCGATGGTGCCGCTGGGGCTCGTGGGTGTGGGTATGGGAACTGGCGCCCCACTGCCACTCGCGGGCGCGCTGGTGAGTCGCGCGTGGAGCATTGCCCTCATTGCAGGTGGAATGCATTTTGCGCGGCATCACCCGGCGCGACACGGGCAACTTGTCGGCGCAGGCACGCTGCTGGTGGGCGGACTCGCTCTTGTCGGACTGGGACCGTTCGCGGGTTTCGTCGCGTACGACGCGATTGCGCGCGCGGTGAGCGCGAGTCATCCAGCGCTGTTTGTGGTGCTCGTTGCCGCGCACGCGCTCGCGCTGATGACGATCGTGCGTAGAGCGTGGCGCATCATCAGCGCGCCCGTCGAGTCAGACTCGCGCGCCGAGCGCGTGGCGCTGGTCGCGGGTGTCGGCGTGGTGATTTTCGTCAGTGCGATGCTCATCGGCGCAGGAATATTTCCGCAGATGTTCGAGGCGATGGTAAAGCGATAGGACGGTGGGACGGTGGGACAGTGAAACAGTGGGACAGTGGGGCACTCTTTTTTTCGCATTTGCTAAACTCTAGTTACTCAAGGAAGGATAACCAATGGATATCGAAAAGATCGTTTTGATTCAACCTGCGCACCAGGGACGCATCTGGGGCAAAGCCGCAGGATCACCCTACACGCTGATGCGGCTCGCATCGCTGGTGCCAGAAGATATACCCGTCGAAATCTGGGATCAGAATTTGGGTCCCTTGCATTACGAACGCTTGAACGCGCGTACCCTCGTCGGTATCAGCAGTATGACGGTGACGATCGAGCGCGCGCAGGAGATTGCGACGCGCGCGCGCGCGCGTGGCAGTCACGTTGTCGTTGGCGGGGTGCACGCCACGCTGTTGCCGGACGAGGTGGCACAGTGGGCGGATACGGTGGTCGTGGGTGAAGCGTATCGCACCTGGCCCCAGATCATTCGCGATTTCGCGGAGCAAAAGATACAACCGCGTTACGTGGATGTGGAATGGGCACCGCTGGGCAATCTGGCGCCGATTAGTGATCGCGTCATTCGTCAGGTGAACGAGCATCGTAACTATTGGACACCGTCGCTTGAGATCACGCGCGGCTGTCCGCGCAACTGCACCTTTTGTACGGCGGTGCGTGTGTCGGGTAAAGTGATGCGCTATCGTCCCGTAGAGCAAATCGTGGAAGAGATCGAACGGCGACGCATCAAACGGTTCTTTCTCACGGATGATAATTTCGGTTTGAATTTTCGCCTCAAGCCGGAATATGTCGAAAGTGTGTTTCGCGCGCTGGAACGTTTGCCGTTACATAGTTGGACGACGCAGACCGAGGCGGTGATTGCCGAATATCCCGATTTGCTCGATCTGGCGCGCCGCGCGCGGCTGGACAAGTTTTTCATCGGCTTTGAGACCATCAATCCGGGCAATCGTCACGAGTTGGGGGGCAAGTCTAAACAAAAGGATGAAATCAAACGCATCGTCCGCCGCATTCACGATCACGGTTTGAATGTGGTGGGCTTGTTCGTTTTTGGTTTTGATCACGATACGGTCGAAGTTTTTGAAAAGACGTGGGAGTTTATACGCGAAACGGAATTCGATGGGGTGAGTGTGACCATCTTGACGCCGTTTCCCGGCACGCCGCAGCGTGAACAGTTGATGCAAGAGGGACGGCTCTTGCCGAATATTCCCTGGCATTATTACGATACGGCGCATGTGGTCTTTCGTCCCGCGTTGATGACCGTAGAACAGTTGCGCGAGGGGTACGATTGGTTATGCCGCCGCGTGTACTCGCCGCGCGCGATTGCGACGCGCGGTCTGCGCGCGCTGAGCCGCTATCCGCTAACCCAGATGCGCGCCAAAGCGTTTTCCAGTTTCAGTACCGATGTAGGGTATCGCAACGCCTATGCTTTACGCAAACGCTGAACAACACCTGACAGGTTTCCCCCAACCTGTCAGGTGTTCAGATACGTTCTATACTCGGCGCGGGCACAAACTTTCATTTTCATTTTAATTACTCAGCCGTGCCGTCTATGGCGTAAAGCCCTACCCCCTTTCCCCCTCCCCACGCCGCTTTGCGGCGTGGGGAGGGGGAATCAGAAGGGAGGGTGGTGAGGGCGGGCGGCGAAGCCGCCCGCCCTCACCACCACTCCCATTTCCCCCTTCTCTCCCCGCTTCGCGGGGAGAGAAGGGGGAAGGGGGATGAGTGGGGTCGTTCCCGTAGAGACGAAAGATTTTTCGCCCCTGCAACGACGCGAAATTCAGGCTCAGCCATCGGCTCGTGTTAGCCGTCGGTTTCTATGCGACAGCGCGCGATGCCTGGGGCTGAGTAGTTACCATTACGCTAATCTTTGCCCATAGGTGGGCTGTCATCCTAAGTACCTCATGAATATTGTCGAACAAAAAAGCGCGGCATACCTCCTGCCGCGCTCGAACACGTGTCTCGAGTCACGCTTCCGGGGTTTTGGGAACTTTGAAACGACAAACGGTACCGCCGGCATTCAAACACTCGATTTCCTGAACATTGAAATTCTTATCGGTCAGCCATTTCATCGCCTCGGATAACACTCCGACAGTAATGTTACACACGGGAGTTGAATGCGATGGGCGGTATTGGCACATACACACGGGATATACCAGATAAAATGCTTCCGCGTCTTCTTCCACATATACCGGTTGATTGACAACCTTGTTACCCGCTGCCGCCATTTGATCCATAAGCAATTTCATTTTGGCGGTCATTGGGATAGGCATCAATTTGAGCGCCTGCCCCGCCAGACCCAGCACAGCAGATTGTTCCTTCATTCCATAGTTGAAGAGTGCACGCCCGACACGGATGAGCATCGCGCGCGCGCCGCGCGCTCCATAGAAATCTTCGACGGCTTGCTCAGCGGCGGCGTACTCTGCCATGGTCACACCCAATTCCAGATTCTTGGGTGGGTAGTTGTCTATGTATTTTTCTAGTTTTGCGCCGCGCAAAACAGCACGCATCCCCTCTTTACCCATCACTTCTTCTATAGCAACAAAAAAGAGACGCAGGGCATCGTTGGGTATTTTGCGATCTTCGGGCATGGCAGTCTCCTTCGAAAAATGTTGGGCAAATTTGAAAAATTTGTCCTCCATTTTTATCTGTCGGGGTGGGCGCGTGCGCCCATAAATGAAGGCTATTTCCTACGGGCAGGCCCAGGTTCTTCAGCCGCGTTTTCCAGAATCACGTACAGTAATTCCAGCAAAACGCTCTTGACACTTTCTTTCTGGGTAGCGATACACGGAAGCACACGCACATCTTGATCCAGCCCCAGGGCAATTTTAAGGTCTTCGGGGGGCCAGGCGTCTTCATCATCTTGCTTGTTCGCGGCGATGACAAAGGGAGTGTTGCTATACGTGCGAAAGGTATCGAGAATGCGGCGCGCTTCGCGAAACGTCTCCGGGCGCGCGCTATCCACCAGCACCACAAAGCCCAGCATCCCCTCCGACAAAATTTCCCACATAAAGTCAAAGCGCTTTTGCCCCGGCGTACCAAAAAGATAGAGCGCCAAATCCTTATCAATGGTGATGCGCCCAAAGTCCATCGCGACTGTCGTTTGTTCTTTGATCGAACGCGTATGATCGCTGATCCGTCGCTCGGTACGCACCACTGGAATCTCGCTGATACTGCCGATGAACGAGGTCTTGCCCGAATTAAAGGGACCTGTCACAACCATCTTGACCGTTTGCATAATTGCCCATGCCACCTGAAATTCATAAATGTATCCTGCTGCTGGGTCAGCTGCAAGAATCGTTAAATTTTACGTATGCGATCAATGACGCGCAACAACACATTCCGCTCCACCGGCGGAGGCGCCGGTGGTGGTAAAGGTACAGGGGGACCGCCCGTCGCAGGCGTTACGGCTGGTACAACATCCACCAAACCAGCGGTCTGTAAACCATAGACAATGCGTCGAATCTGGAACTCGTCCATTTTCAAAAAGTTGGCAATCTGCCGAATCGTGTTGCGCGAGTTGATGAACGAAATGACTTTCCACTGTTCGACGCTCAGGTTGATATTGCGGATATTGATGTCGGGGCGCTCGGCGAATTTCAAGGGAACATCCAGATCGGGCAATTCGTCACGCAAGTGTTCCCATTCTTGCACCCGCCGACTCCCTTCGATAATCAAATGATCGAGATTGACTGCAACGGTGATACGTTCTGGAGGTGGCAAGACGTTCGGATCGAAACGAAAAGTGCCTTGATGCCACGTGAAGAGGGTATAGACTGCTTCGAGGAGATAGTTCTTGACACCTTGAATGATGTCACTCTGGCTCAAGACGTTGTTCTGGATCATCAACAACCCCAGTTCTTTATCCGTATCCACCTGTGCCCGCGCGCGAATGGCTTTGGCTTGATCCGCCGTCAACTTGCCCACCTGGACCAAAATATCGGTCAGCCGCGCAGTTTGTCCATCCAGCGCCGCTTGGATCAGTCGGCCTTCCTTGAAATACAAACATGCCGACGTGTGACTGTCGCGCTGGAGGGTGAGTGCTCCTGTCTTGCGGGCGAGGTAAATCAAGTTGAGGAGTTGATTCAGACTAACGTCTTTGAGGTTTCCTTTAAGTGCCATACGGGCTTACCCTGGGTTTATCGAACCAATTATATCCTTAATTGTTCCCCAAGTCAATTATCCTTTTGTACTGTTGGAGCAACGAACGCAGGCGCGAGAGAGCGTTCGCGCCACCACAAGATTCCGCCGGGCAGACTGGTCATCACGACAATCAGGTGAAACAACAGTGACATCGAAAGCGCCACTTCGCCGGGCATTCCCACCAGTCCAAAGAAAAAGACCGCCACAGCCTCCTTGGGTCCCAGACCGTTGAACGAAATGGGAATCAACAGGACAAAGGCAATGAGGGGGTTGAACAACAAAAAGTAAAAGAGGGATACGGTCTCGCCCAGCGCGCGCGCGACGGTGTACCACACACACGTTGTCACTATCACGATGCCAAGTGAAATAATCACATTGAGCGCGAGCGCGCGATAACTGTGGCGATAGATTTGCAATGCCTCGAAAATTCGTTGCGCCATTGGACGCAGGGGACGCAAAAGCGGGACTTCAAAGATGCGCTTGATGCGCTGCGAAAAGCGCCGACTGAACAAGAGCGCGGCGGCAAACACAAACACCGTCGCCACAATGACGGTCGCAATTTCGAGTTGTTGTAATTCCGAGCCGCGCGCGAGCGTGAGCGTGGCGAGCATCGCCATCACTACCGCGGTGCCCAGAAACGCCACCATCCCCATCAAACGATCCACCAGCACCGAAATCGCGGCGGCTTCGCCGCGCCCACTCGCGCGAATCAGCCCATAGGCACGGACCACGTCGCCGCCAATGTTACTCGGCAACAGGTTGCCAAAAAACAAACCCACAAAATAGTACACCAGCAAATCGCTGAAGGAAACGTGAATGTTTTGCGCGCGTACGAGAATATTCCATTTGAGGACACTGAGACCTATCGCCAGAAAATAGAGCGCGAGCGCTATGCCTAATATCACCACATTCGCGCGCGCGACGTGCTCCCCCATTGCCCTCAAGTCCACGCGTGTCCACAAAAAGAGAACGATGGCAAGGGTAACGCCAACTTTCAAAAGTATCGTCAAAGATTTTTTCATTTCTCTCCCTATAGCCACCGCGACTGTTCCGGTAGCGTGCTCGCCGAATCGTTCGCTGGCTCTACGCGTTTGGTGCTCCAGGCAATATCCCAGACGACGTGTTTGTTCCTGCGCAGATAGTAATCGTACGCGCCGAGCATACGCGCCAGCGCTTCGACGAGAGCCAGCGAGAACAGGGTAAAGATCAAACGGAGGGCTTTGCCCAACTCTTCGGCAGCGATACGTAGCACGCGCCGGGTATCCAGACTGGAGACGCGATAACCGTACTTGTGAACCAGATGCAAATGTCCCGCATAATTGCGCCGCCGTTGCATAATGAACTCGCCCAGCGTTTCGGGACCCATATTGTACACCACTGCATCGGGCGCATAGCGTACTTGCAAGCCGCGCCGAATGACCAGCGCTTCGACGAAGGCTTCATCCATCGCCACATCGGGCGGCAATTGATCAAACACTTTGCGAAACGCAATCAATTCGCCCAGACGTGGAATCTCCAGGCAGAGTTGATGTTCCAAACGCAAGCGCAGATGCGACATATAGCCGATGACATGTTCGGGCACATTGACCGGGATTTTTTGCGCGCCCGTCATTCCCACCGTTGGATCGGCAAACAACTTGACCAGATTTTCGATGCTATCGTGACGCGGCAACGTATCGCCACTTTCCAGAACACAAATCTCTTCGCGCGCGTGACGCAAAAACTGGTTGATTGCCGAGGTCTTGCCTTCCCGTCGCGGTTGCACAATCAATTTGATGCGCGAATCCTTTGCCGCGTACTCTTGAATGATCTCGACGGTGCGATCTGTGCAACCACTGGCAACGACAATGATTTCGGTGATTTCAACCTGATGCAACTCTTGCGTTAGCATCGCGGCAAGCAGTTTACCGATATTGGCTTCCTCGTTATGCGCGGTGATACCAACACTACAACGAATCGTCATTTACACTCCCCACGCGGTCAGGATGATTTCAAAGATTGCGGTCGTTTCTTTCGTCAGAGTATAAACCGAAAAGAATAAAGATGCAAAGATGACCAGCACCCCGATTGTGCGCGTCCGGACGCGCCCACCCCACACGCGAACGGTCGCGAGGAACAGAGAGAGCGCCAGCAACAAGAGGGCGAACGCAACGAGTGCGCGCGTTTCCAGCCCCGCCGCTACAATCGGCGCGCGAATCGGGCTGCTGTTACTCGCGATGAGAGGTTGTAACCACGCGGCAAACGTCGCACTGGCGAATAATCCCAGCGCGAGGACTAATGATTGCCAGCCCTTGGCTGCCGTTACAGTCATCGCCCGGCGATGGTTCATCAGTTGCCAGAACAACCACACGAAAAATCCACTGTGCGCGCTGCCCAGCAACGCGTACACCCACCAGCGCGCGTGATTCGTCCACGCGGCATAGTACGGCGCGAGGGAAATGTACGTCGTCACAACCAGCGTGAGGGCGACAAGGTCATCGCGTTGTCGGGGCAAAACCGTCGCGAGCAAAAAGGGAAACAGCATAACGTAGTAATACCCCATCACTTTGCGCGAGGTGAGGAAAAAGACCAGCGCGACGAGCGTAGCCGTCAAATACACGTTCCAGCCGCGCCATGCGCCGAGAAAAGCGAGGAGCGTTGTTGCAAGGAGCGTTATGAGGACGGAATGGCGCAGAAGAATGAAATCGCTCGTCAGCGCGTTGGGCGACGCGCGCGTCAATCCCAGTACGGCAACCAACCACGACGAAGTTTGCACCAGCATATTCTCGACATAGGTGAAATTCATAAACACAAAATCGTCCGAGTACAACACAAAAGGCAGACACACGCCAGCAATGATTGCACCGAAAAGCGTCAATGTCCCCAAAAGATTGAACCAGCGCGCGGTAGATGGCAACCGCAAGGCATCCCAGAACCAACCGACAAAAACCGGTAACGCAAAGATCACCGCGATTTGTTTGAACAGAACGGCAAGTGCCAGTGCTAGCGCGGGCAAAGCGTACGCGCGTCTTTCAAACGCGGTGTACGCCAGCAGAACGCAGACGAGCCACTCGCTTTCAAAGTGCCCTTGAACAGCCGTGTTGTAAAAAGTGATGGGATTGAAGAGCCATACGCACGCTGCTACACGCGCGCGCCCTTCATCGCCGCTCCGCTGCGCGACGATGCGGTACAGCATCAGCGCCACACCAATATCGGCGATGATGCCCGGCACGCGCGCCCACACGTAATCGGGCAACCAGCGGGTCAGATCACCCAGACTCAACGCGAGCGCGACGACCAGCGCGTGCAAGGGAGGATACGCATAGGGCCAGGTGTGCGCCGCGCGCGAACGCGCATACAAATCAAACGGATTGCCATCATCGAATAACACACGCGCGGCGTGGATGAAGGTTTGCACATCCCACGTCTGCGCAAAGTACGGATGCAAACTCAGTGTCGCCGTAACGATCGCGCCCGCGTACACCAGAGCACCCGCAATGAAAAAGAACGCGCGGGAGTGAGCCGCGCGTAGTAAAGCATCCCCTTGACGCGTGAGCACGTTCACCATCATTTGCATCGGCATTATCACCCAGTCATACAAAAACATCTTTCGCACTTTTCTTCACTGTCCCGAAACGATATTCCCTTCGCTTCTACCGCTCATCACCACGTTCTTGCCATTCCATTCGAACGTGTTGTTGATCACTCGCGTAAAAATAGCATCGGTGAGGCGAATGCCTGCCACCGCGTTATAGCGAAGCGCATTGTTCTCGATGAGATTATCGCGTGTGGCGTACCTATCGGGGCTGGGAGGCAAAAAGCCAAACTGCTTGGGGTCCCACTCATCCCAATACATATAAATTCCGACGCGGCTGTTGTGAATTTCGTTGTTGGCGATAATGCTCCCGCGACTGTTCCAGGAGATGATACCGTGATTCCGCATATCGCGAATCACATTGTTACGCACTTCGGTATCGGTGCTGAACCCAAAATACACGGCATCGTACGATCCTGCCATCTCGTTACCGATCACCCGATTGCCCCGACAAAAGGAGAATTCGATGGCATTGTACAGCGCGCCGATGATTTTGTTGTTCTCGATGAGATTATTGTCACCACACCGCAGCGCGTGCGCTTTGATGAAAATGCCATTGGCGTTATCACCAAGAACTTGATTGTCGCGAATCACATTGTTACTTGAACCGTCTTGCAGGATAATGCCGGCAGCGTCACAGCCACGCCCCACCACACCGCTACCCCATTTGCAATAGCGCACGTTATCGCGCGTCGTGTTATTCACCACCTGACTGTTCGACGTGTTCAACAGATGGATGCCCCACGCCGAGTTGCGCGAAGCATTGTTGTTGCGAATCACGATATGGTCGCTGTTGCGCACATCAATACCGATCGCCTGATTTTCGGTCGTGTTATTTTCGATGATGCCACCCTCGATGTCATCGAAGCGGATGCCGCCGCCCTCCGTTAATCCTAAAAAGATACCAAAGCCGGTGTGGTCCACCGTGTTCAGATTGTCCGAAAAGATATTGTTGTGCACATAGAGATTGCGACCACTGGAGGCATAGAGCGCGATTTTGAAATAGCGCGCGCGGCAATTGCG
Organism: Anaerolineae bacterium; assembly: GCA_034435315.1. Classification (GTDB taxonomy): domain Bacteria; phylum Chloroflexota; class Anaerolineae; order UBA4142; family UBA4142; genus VGOB01. The sequence goes on from DAOTYB010000336.1 coordinate 24,467, forward strand.
GATTTCCACGTTCGTGGGCGATTCGAGCAAGGGAAAGTTGAACTTGCGAATGTGAAATGCCGAATAGCCATACTGCTTGTCCTTGACGTACTGCGTGCTGTTTTCGATAAGGTGATTGTCACAATCAAAGATGACATTGTGACTCTGGATATAGAAACAATCACGCGTGCCGGGCGCGACAATATTGCGCGCCAATTTGTAGATACCCGGCTGCCAGATTTCCGCGCATTGGTTCAAGACAAACGTCTTGAGTGGCGTCGGAGTCACTGTCGGGGTGGGCGTGGTCGTCCGCGTGGGCGTAATCGTCGGTGTGGCAGTCGCGGTCGCGGTGAGCGGCGGTGTAGAACTGGGCGTGGCGGTAGCAACACTAGCAACGCGTGCCGGGGCTGGCACAGTGCTATGCACGGGTGTAGATAGTGTGAGCGTGGTATGCGGGTTGGCTGGCGCATTCATACACGCCGAGACACTCCCGGCAATCAAAAGTGTGGTAAAGAGTATTCGCAATGATGGCATGATCACCTCGTAAGTCTTTTCCGTTGTGGGGAACAACCTGCTCATCCCTTTGATCTTTCTCTCCCCGCAAAGTGGGAAGAGGGATGGGAGTGGTAGTGAGGGTGGACGGCTTTGCCGTCCGTCACTACTCCGTTCTTTGGCTCTCCTTCCCCGTTTGGACGAAAGACTTTTCGCCCCAAAGGGGAGGGGCAGGGGGTATATGCGTCATGAAGGAATACCGCATTACCGCTCTATCCTCTTCTCCTTCCTTCTCCCCAATTGGGGAGGTGAGGTGAATGCCGGCTTTAAGTTGACGCATGTGCCCCACACTGCGCCCCTTCAGGAATCTCACACCTCTCCCCAGGACTGCTGCCGCAAGCAATACAGTCATCTGTGATTAAATTACCCCCACTATCATAACACTTGCGATTGATGGAACTGACAGCGCTGGTGGGGTCGGGATTTCCTGGCGCTCCTCCTCTCGTCGGTAGCGGAGGAGGGGGAGGGGCTGAAGTATCACCACAGCCATAGCCGTTGCGGATAAATTGTGCCTTGACTGAAGGAAAAAAACTAGATTTGTGGTGTAATTACTCACTCAAGTTTCGCATAAACCGATTGGTCAAATTCCGAATTATCTGCTATGCTGGGGGCATGGCAGAGATCCTTTCCATCCAACACGAACGTGTGGACGACGTTCCTTTGATTATC
>DAOTYB010000337.1:0-5227 GCA_034435315.1 Anaerolineae bacterium
TATCCACGAGACGGGTAGTGCTGCTCGGACGCCCTGTCGGCTACGTTTGCCCCATCTGCCCCCTGCGAACCATATCAGTTCTTGACAGAGAACACGGTTGCTCTCCCCGCATAGCAGGGAGAGAAGGGGGCAGGGGGATGAGTGGGGTTGTTCCCGGGACACGACGGCGAAATTCAGGCTCAGCCATTGGCTTGCGTTAGTCGTCGGTTCCTAACCGATAGCGAGCGAGCCCGGGGCTGAGCAGTTACGAGGAAAGATGAAAAAAAGAGAGAGGAATTTGCCATTCTTGATTTTCAATCACAAATCGCAAATCGAAAATCTAAAATCTAGAATTTCATCATGCTGATTGGCATCCTTCTAGGTCTGTTGAGCGCGTTCATCTGGGCGACAACCAGTCTGGCGATCAAAGCGCAAGCGGAGCAAACGAATCCTATTTCGTTCAACGCGTTTCGGATGTTCGTCGCGACGATTTTTACTTTCGCACTGTTACCTTTCTTCGGGGGTTTGCCCTCTCTGGTGCAAACTCCCTGGGATGCGATGCTGATCCTGGCTACCTCATCGGTCATCGGTATTGCCATCGGCGATTCGCTGTATTTCTGGAGTATGACAAAAATCGGTGCGGCGCGCGCCCTGCCGATTTCGGGAACGTATCCGCTGTTCACGTGGGCGCTGGCGGTGCCTTTGTTGAACGAACCGATCACGCTCGCCGACATGATGGGCACAGTACTGGTCGTCGCAGGTGTGTATCTTTTGTCGCCGGGGAACGAAACGCACACGGTTGCCGATGCGCGCACGGCGCGCCTGGGAGTGGTGGCCGCGATTGCCGCAGCGGCATTGTGGGCACTCGCGACGACGATGCTCAAGATTGGTGTACAACAATCCCCGCAGGTCATTGTCGTCAACGCGATTCGTTTGCCGGTCGCCACGCTGGCGAGCGCGCTGGTCGCGCAAGCGTACGGCGGTGCGCGCGTGTGGGCAGGGTACACGCGCCAGAATTTGCCTCGCCTCATCGCCCTGTCAATGTACAGCACAGGGTTGGGAATGATTGTGTGGACGCTGACGGTAGAGTACGCGGGCGCGGCGCGCGCGGCACTCCTCAATACTGCCGCACCGTTAATCGGTGTGCCACTCTCGGTACTCTTTTTGCGCGAGCGGGTGACGCGCCGCATGATGACCGGCACGTTGCTTGCGGTCCTGGGCGTGTGGTTGATTTTGTGAAACAGAAATGGCGCAGGAGAATCTCCTGCGCCATTTTTGATTGGTGTGTTAGCGTGTCCACGAAGGATGTGTGCCACCCACCGTGGTGAGACGCGTCAGATGACCACCGTTCCTGTCCACCATCCAGATATCGAATTGACCGCCACGCGTGGAGGCAAACGCAATCCAGTTGCCATCGGGGGACCAGGTGGGGGTCAAATCCATCGGACCCGGCGTGATGGCGCGCACGTTCGTGCCATCGGCGTTCATCAAATAGATGCGCCACTTGCCGCCATCGCGATCAGAAGCAAAGGCGATGGTCTTACCATCGGGGCTAAAGACCGGCGCGATGTTGTTGGCGGTGGGCAGGTTCGTCAAGTTGCGCGCGCCCTGTCCATCGGCGTAGATGGTGTACACATCGGGCGATTGGGTGGTGTTGTAACTAATCGTCAGCAAGTTTTCCTTGCCCCACGATAGACCGCCGCGATACTGTTCACCTTCCCCGAATTTAATCAGGCACTCGAATTTTTCGCTGCACTTGGTTCCATCAGACTTGATGATGACGAGTGCCCAGGATTGTTGCCTGGCGCCCATTTTGATGAACGCGATGCGTTTCCCGTCAGATGACCAGGTCGGACTCGACAAACCGCCCCCCACATCCGACGAGTAGAGCGACACTTCGCGATTCCCTTCGAGGACTTTTAAGACGTTTTGCGCGCCGGGGGCACCGGTAAAAATGTAGGCAAAAGCAGAACTCGCCGGCGACCATTCACCCACATGCGCATTCGTGCCGTGACCATCCAACGTCAAATCCATTACCGGACCGATGGTGACAAACGGGCTGACGCGCCCCGTAGCGACATCCACGATGGCCATTCGCTCGACACCACCTTCCGTGATGCGAAACGCGATGCTACCTTTGGGATCTGGAAAACGCAGCGGCGTTGGCGTCACAGCGGGCTTGGGCGTCGCCGGGAGTGGCGTACGTGTAGGAGTCACGCGCGGCGCGGTGGGCGTCGGCGAAGGAGGCACCGGCGTCAAGGTAGGCGGTACCGTAGGTGAAGGTGGAATGCGCGTGGCAGTTGGGGGTGGCGGCGGCAGCGTGATCGTTGGCGTAGGAACGCGCGTCGGTGTGGGCGGCGCGCTACATCCCAGCACCAGCACAACCAGCACCGTCAGTGCCAGGCAGGTCAACAATTTTCCTTTCACAAAATCTTCTCCTTTCACAGTATTTCCAAAACATCTTACGGGCAATCGGAGGCGATGCTCTCCACGGCTCGGCGGTATGGTGAATAGATAAGAGCCGACGCCACTGCCAGCGTCCCTGAAACTATAGCATAAAATTGGATGTTGGACAAATCTGCCCGTCAATCCTTTTCCAGATCCTCCCAGTCCTTTTCGGTCCAATCTGCAAATTCATCTTCCTCAAAGCGACGCGCGGCAGGCGTGCTGGGCGGCTCGCTCGAACGCGCGCGCACGACCTTCGGCGGTCGGCGATCAGCGGTCGTCAGCACGGCGCGTCCTTTCGTTGGTCCTTCATCGGGTCCCACGATACCGTGCGTCTGGAGCAATGTCATCAGACGCGCCGCGCGCGCATAGCCGATGCGCAGTTTACGTTGCAACAACGACACCGAGACGCGCGCGTGTTGCTGCACAATTTCGATGGCTTGAGGGAGCAGGTCGTCCTCCGCCGCTTCGGGGGACGTCTCCGCTGGGGTGCGCCACAGCGACGGTTGAACATAGCGCGCTTTGGCTGGCGCGTGGGGAGACATTTGGCTTTTCCAATGCTTCACCAGACGTTCCAACTCACGATCCGAAACAAAGCACCCTTGCAAGCGCACCAGTTTGGAAGCGTCGCTTGCCATATACAACATATCGCCGCGTCCCAGTAATTTTTCCGCGCCGGGCGTATCGAGAACGACGCGCGAATCAATCTGGCTTGTGACCGCGAAGGAGATCCGCGCGGGAAAGTTGGCTTTGATGAGACCCGTCACCACATCCACCGAGGGACGTTGCGTCGCGAGAATCAGGTGAATGCCGGTCGCGCGCGCCATTTGCGCCAGACGCGTGATCGCTTTTTCCACTTCCTCAGCGGCGATCATCATCAAATCGGCAAGTTCATCCACGATGATGATGAGATATGGCAAACGTTCGCGTTCGGTGTGTCCTTCGACGATCTGGTTGTAACCGTCTATGTTGCGCGCGCCCACCTGCGCAAACAAACGAAACCGCCGATCCATCTCCGCCACCGCGCTCTGCAATGCCTCGACGGCTTTGACCGTTTCGACGACGACCGGCTCGCGCAAGTGAGGAATGCCGTTAAAGTTCACCAATTCGACGCGCTTGGGATCCACCATTACAAAGTTCACTTCATCGGGGGTCGTCGTGCACAAGAGACAGGCGATAATCGAATTCACGCACACGGATTTGCCGGAACCGGTCGCGCCCGAGATGAGGAGATGCGGCATCGTTTCCAGATTGGCACAAATCGGTTGACCGGCAACATCTTGCCCCAGCGCGATCTTGAGTTTCGATTTTATCGCTCGGAACGCTTCCGATTCCATCACACTCCGCAGACTGACCAGCGCGACCTGCGAATTGGGCACCTCAATGCCGACAAGGCTTTTGCCCGGCACCGGCGCTTCGATGCGAATCGGCGCGGCGGCGAGCGCGAGTTCCAGATCGTGTTGCAGCGCGCTGATGCGGCTCACCTTGACTTTGACGCGATGCACCTGACCGTCCACACCTCTTTGTTCGACAAAACCCGGCTCGATACCAAATTGCGTGATGGTGGGTCCTTGATTGACTTCAACAACCTTGGCGGGTACTCCAAAGTGCGCCAGCGTCTCTTCGATCTTGTGCACGCGCGCGCGAATCTCCTGTTGATTGATTTCGTTTTCCGAACTCTCTTCCAAAATCTGGGAGATATCGGGCAGTTGCCATTCGCGTGGCAGGCCTGGTGCAGCGGGAGGTGTATCACCAATGATCCGCGCGGTCACCGGTGCGGGAGCACCGGAGACGCGTTCGTCCGGCGCAGAGGGTATCGCCGGAACAGGTCGCGGGGGCGAAACCTCGCGTGGCGCAGTGGGCGGCGCGATGGCATCCCGGCGCGGCGGTTTAGCATGCGCCGCGCGAAATTGGGCTATCTCGCGCGGCAAATTCTTGAGGATGCGCAACACATACAGCGCGCGCCGCGTGAGTTCCGGCAAGGAAATGTTGAACAGCAAAATCAAGGTGATGCCCAGGAGTGCCAGCACTGCCAGCAACGCACCGATCTCGCCCAGCGCGCCAATCAACGCGGACACCAGCATCCAGCCCACCACGCCACCACCTTGAAATCCAACGGGTTGACGTGTCGGCTCAAGGGGCGTAAAGAGCCAATGCAAAAACATCAGGAGGATGACGTACATCAAGCCGATGCCCAGCGGACGCTCCCAGCCGAGGTTCCACGTCTTATCGAGCGCGTCGAGAATCAACCAGACTCCCAGACCCAACAGGAGCAAGGGAGCGAAATACACGCCCCAACCCAACAAGCCGCGCAGCAACTGGGTCCACAGCGTTAAAAACACTCCGCCGCTCAGATTGAATGCCCCCAGCGCGGTGAGCGCGGCAAGAATGATCACGCCGATAGCAATGATCTCTTCCCAGCGTTCTGGATCGAGTCGCCAGAACGGTTTACTGGGCTTGGGTTCTGGTTTAGCGGGCGCGCGTGCGCGCGGCTTGTGTGCACTCATAATCGAACATTTGTATTATACACCCAGTTGGGGCGAAAAGTAAAGTGTATGATCTTCGTTCATTCAGAGTAGGTGTGCACAAGTCTTTTCCGCCATCGGAAGGTTACGGTGCTCATTGTTTCGCCATCGTTGTACGGGCGAAAAATCTTTCGCCTCGACGGGAATAACCCCTCTCATCCCCCTGCCCCCTGCTCTCTCCCCGCAAAGCGGGGAGAGCAGGGGGAGATGGGAGGAGGGGCGTGGGCGGGCGGCTTCGCCGCCCGCCCACGCCCCTATTCTCTTGTTTCCCCCTCCCC
>DAOTYB010000338.1:0-1658 GCA_034435315.1 Anaerolineae bacterium
AATAGGGGTGTGGGCGGGCGGCTTCGCCGCCCGTCCACACCCCTCCTCCCATCTCCCCCTGCTCTCCCCGCTTTGCGGGGAGAGCAGGGGGATGAGAGGGGTTATTCCCAGGGAACGACGGCGAAAGAACGACCACCGAAATCTTCAAATGGCGGAAAAGACTTTTGCACACCTACTTGGCGGAGTAGGGGCGACACACCATCGCCCCTACTCACGCACCGATTAACGGAAAGGCGGCGCGTACAACAGACCACCCTTGGTCCACAGATTGTTAGGTCCGCGAGGTAGACTGAGAGGGGTAGCCGGTCCAAGATTCCGATCATAGATTTCGCCATAGTTGCCTACCCCTTTGATGATCTTGATGACCCAATCTTTTTCCAAACCCAAGCCTTTGTGGAGATCGCCCTCCAGCCCCAGCAGACGGCGGACAGCGGGATCTTTGGTAGTGGCGGCAACCTGGTCCACATTCTTGGAAGTAATGCCGGCTTCTTCTGCTTCAATCGTGGCAAAGACCGCCCACTTGACTATGTTGAACCATTGAACATCGCCAAAGGGGACAACGGGACCGAGAGGCTCTTTGGAGAGGGTGACATCCATAATCTCGTGGTCGTCAGGATTCTTGAAGATCGAGCGACGCCCGGCCAGACCGGATTTGTCTGTCGTGAATGCATCGCAGCGACCTTGTTCGTAGGCACCCGCCACCGAGTCGAGATCGGCAAAGACGACCGGTTTAAAGTCAATGCCTGCAGCGCGCATCACATCGGTGAGGTTTTGTTCCGTCGTCGTGCCACTCATAACACAGATGGAGGCACCTTTTAGGTCTTTGAGTGTCTTGGCGCCCAATTTCTTCGGCACCATCATTCCTTGCCCGTCATAGAACGTTGTGGGTGCAAAGAGACCCCAGGAGGTATCGCGGCTGAGTGTCCACGTCGTGTTGCGAATCAACACGTCAATCTCGCCGGTCTGCAGCGCGGGACCACGACTCGCGGCACTGAGCGGGCGAAATTCGACGGCTTTGGGATCACCAAAGACAGCCGCCGCCATCACGCGACAAAAATCGGCATCAAATCCAGCGTAGGTGCCGGTGGCTTTATCGAGGAACGCCCAGCCGGGCAATCCTTCGTGCACGCCACAGATCAACTTGCCACGACTCTTGATGGCTGCCAGGCGTGCTCCAGCAGCAGGTGCGGGTGCAGGAGTAGCGGGGGGTTTAGTTGCTTCAGGGGCTTTGGTGGGAGGGGCGGCAGTGGGCGCAGGGGTTGGCGCGGGTGCACACGCCATCAGCAATGTGACAATGAGCAGCCCCAAAAGGACGAACGCAAACTTTTTCATTTCATCTCCTCCTTCTTTTAACTTGAATGTGGGGTTAAAAGATGGGCGTGAGTGATTGCTTGCCCATCACCTCCCTTCCTTGACAAGTAGGTGTGCACAAGTCTTTTCCGTCAGCGGAAGGTTACGGTGCTCGTTGCTTCGCCATCTTTGTACGGGCGAAAAATCTTTCGCCCCAACAGGCGAAAAATCTTTCGCCCCGACGGGAATAACCCCTCTCATCCACCTGCGCCCAGCTCTCCCCGGAAAACGGGGAGAGCAGGGGGAGATGGGAGGAGGGGAGTGAGCAGGCGGCTTCGCCGCCCGCCCACTCCCCCGCCCTTGATTCC
>DAOTYB010000339.1:0-4735 GCA_034435315.1 Anaerolineae bacterium
TCGCAGAACTGCGCGGCGATGAATCCACGCGCGCGCTCATCGTCACGGGCGCGGGCAAAGCATTTTCGGTCGGCGCGGATGTCGAGATGCTCAAACGCATCGGCGAAGTGTCCACGCCCGACGCGACGCGCGCGGAAATCGTCAAATGGCGCGAGACCTTCGACGCATTCGAGCAACTGCCGCAAATCACGATTGCCGCGATCAACGGGCTGGCGTACGGCGGCGGCGTAGTGCTTGCGCTCGCGTGCGATTTTCGACTTGCTTCCACGCGCGCGATCTTTGGCTTGCCCGAAATCAAACTGGGAATGGTGCTTGCGCTCGGCGGCACACAACGCCTGACGCGTCTCATTGGTGTTAGCGCGGCAAAGGAATTGATTTTGCGCGGGCGCAACGTCACCGCGTACGACGCGCAACGGATGGGCCTGGTGCATCGCATCGCCGAGCCGAACGAGTTGCTGAGTCTGGCGCGCGGTTGGGCCGAACGCGCGCTGGGCTATTCGCCGCGCGCGCTCGCGCTTGCCAAAGACCTCATCAATCGTTCGTTCGATCGCGATCCGCGCGCGTCGGCAGATGCGGAAACAGAGGCGCAGGTCGAGTTGCTGCATTCGCCCGATTTTCTGGCGCGCCTCAAGGCGGTGAGGGAAAACGGGGAGATCTGATTTTTGATTTTCGATTTTCGATTTGTGATTTGCTCCTTTGCCGGAGTTGTGTTTGTGAGAACAAATAATCGAAAATCAAAAATCGGCAATCGAAAATTGTGAAGCGTGTCTATCTTGAGTACATCATCTTGTTAGTGCTCCTGCTCATCGCTGCCGCGTTTCGTTTCTACGGACTCGCGTGGGACGGCGGTTATCTTTTTCATCCTGACGAACGAAAAATTTTGCTGGTCGCTTCCGAATTGCGTTTGCCCTCGAAGGCGCTGGAATTTTTCTCGACCGATAGTCCGCTCAATCCAAAATTTTTTGCCTACGGTTCTTTTCCAATCTATCTTTTGAAACTGCTGAGCGTATTTGCGCCGACGCCTGCGCTTGCCGCGCCGTGGCGCGAAGATTTCATCGGGATGGCACTCCTGGGTCGCGCGCTCTCCGCGCTCTTCGATCTGGGGACGATCGCGCTGACGTTTCTTCTCGCGCGGCGTTTGTACGACGCGACGACGGGCTTGCTCGCGGCGGCGTGTCTCGCGCTGACGGTACTGCACATTCAACTCGCGCATTTCTACGCGGTGGACACGCTGCTGACGATGCTTGTCGTTGCAACAATGTACTTTGCCGCGCGATTCGCGCAGACGCGCGCGCGCCACGATATGTTGGCGATGAGTGTTGCGTTTGGCCTGGCGATGGCGACGAAGGTGAGCGCGCTGCCGCTGGTTGTGCCGATTGTGGTTGCGGTGTTAAGACGGGAGAGGGAGAGTGGGAGACAAGGAGCGCAGGAGAAAATTCTCCTTGTCTCCCCATCTCCCCGTCTCAGGAATTGGCTCAACCAACTCTGGTCAGCGCGCGCCACATTCGCGCGCATCTTGGCTGTCGCGCTGGTCGCGTTCATCGTCTCGCAACCGTACGCGCTGCTCGACCCGATTCGCTACTTGGGGCAAGTCGGCACGGAATCGCTTGTGGCGCGCGGCTGGCTCGATTATCCGTACACGCGGCAGTACGCCGACACGCTGCCGTACGTCTATCCGATTGTGCAGAGTAGCGTGTGGGGGATGGGCTTGCCGCTGGGAATTTTTGCGTGGCTGGGGAGCGCGCTCTTTGTGTGGCGCTGGTGGCGCGCGCACGAGTGGCGCGATGGGTTCATTCTTTCGTGGGCGCTCGTCTATCTTCTGATTGTCGGTGGGCAGTACGCCAAGCACCTGCGTTACCTGTTGCCGCTGCTGCCGTTCTTGTTTGTGATGGCGGCGTCTGCGTTCAAAGTTCATGGTTCGAGGTTCGCGGTTTCACGTTTCACGCCTCACGCATCACGCCTCACGTATTACGTATTGCGTATTGCGTATTCCGTTATCCTTGTTACCACGTTCGTTTATGCGCTGGCGTTCGTTAGCATCTACTCGCGCGAACACCCGTGGTTGACGATTTCGCGCTGGATGTATGCCAACATTCCTGCGCGCGCGACGATTGCCATCGAACACTGGGACGATGTGTTGCCCGTGCCGATGCGTTTGGGCGAGATGGCGCGCGCGCCCGGCGATTACACGCTGCTCACGCTACCGATGTACGACGCGGACGACGCGACCAAACTCGCGACGATGGTCAACACGCTGCACGATGCCGAGTACATCGTTCTCGCGACGCAACGCTTGTCCGCGCCCATCACGCGCCTTGCCGCGCGCTATCCGATGTCGTCGCGCTATTATCGCGCGTTGTTCGCAGGGCAACTTGGTTTTGAACTTGTGGCGTCCGCGTCAACTCACATCACGCTCGCGGGCATCGTCATCGTGGATGATCGCTTTGACGGACTCGCGCCGCCGCGCGTCTCGGCATCCGATGCGCGGGTGTGGAACTGGGGACGCGCCGATGAAAGTTTTACCGTGTACGATCATCCCTTGCCGCTTGTGTTCAAAAAGACGCGCGCGCTTTCGCGCGATGAACTCCGCGCGCGCCTGTCCCCTTGACAAGTTTACGCAATACGTATCACGTAATACGCAACACGGAGTCTACCATTGAAACTTTCCATTCTCATTCCCGTTTACAACGAACGCGCGACGATTCTGGAAATTTTGAAACGCGTTCAAGCCGTTCCGTACGAAAAAGAAATCATTGCGGTTGACGATGGTTCGACCGATGGCACGCGCGAGTTGCTCGCGCAGGTGCAGGGCATCACCGTGCTGTATCACGATCGCAATCGCGGCAAAGGCGCGGCGATTCAAACCGCGCTCGCGCACGCGACGGGCGACATTATCGTGATTCAAGACGCCGACCTGGAGTACGACCCGCGCGATTACAAACAACTCATCGAGCCGATTGTCGAGGGGCGTGCCAAAGTGGTGTACGGCTCGCGCTTTTTGGGTCCGCGAATGGCAATGTTCTTCTGGCATATGGTCGCAAACAAAGCGCTGACGCTGATGACGAATATTTTGTACGACGCGATCTTGAGCGATATGGAGACGGGCTACAAGGCATTTCGCGCGGACATCATCAAAGGAATGCGTTTGCGTTCGCATCGTTTCGATTTTGAACCCGAAGTGACTGCCAAGATCCTCAAGCGCGGCATCCGCATCTTTGAGGTGCCGATTTCGTACTATGGACGCGAGTACAGCGAGGGCAAGAAAATCGGCGTCAAGGATGGTTTTGTCGCCATCTGGACGCTGCTCAAGTATCGGTTTGTGGATTGAGCGTTGGGGCGAGGCATTCGCCAGAACAAGTTTCTTGCCTGATTCCATTTGAGATGACACATTCGACTCTTCGCAACAAGATCTACGAATGCCTCGCTCCTACCCTCGCCGCGCTCACTTTTTGCGACGACGCGCGCGCACACACGCGCGGCGAAATCGCGCTGGTGCTCGCGCTGCACCTGGCGGGACTGGTGGCGGTGTGGCGATACCTGCATCAACCTGTCTGGCTCGCTGTGCCAGTGCTCGCGCTCTTGCTCACGCTGCCCGCGCTGCAAGCATATCGCGCGCGGCGCGCGCTCGCGGTCGAAACGCTCGCGCCGCTCTTTTTTCTCTACATCGTTTTGCTCGCGCGCGTGATAACCGTGTGGTTCATCCGCGCGCCGTTACCTTACCAAGATGAATCCACACTTGCCGATGCGCGCCTGCTCGTCTTTCAGGTCGAACTGGCCATCATCGCCGCGCTGGTGTACACCGCGCTCATTCAGGTTTCACGTTCCACGTTTCACGTTTCACGCTTCACCTTCCTTGCGCTCACACTTGCACTCGCCGCGCTCGCGTGGTTTGCGGCAGAAACGCTGATGCATCGCACGCGCGGCGTAACAGCAACCGATCCGTACGCATACGCGCAGATGGCGGTTGACCTTGCCACGCGCGGCACGTTCTTGCACGCGTTCCCGCTCTTTGACGCCATCAAAGACCTGGGAATCAAATGGTATCCGATTCAACATATCGGTTATCGTTTGTTCGAAAACGAAACGGGCAGCGCGGCGACGGTGTGGCCCCCCTGGGGTTCGGTGTGGCTGGCGCTGATGTATCGCGTGTTTGGCGAGGAAGGATTGTACATCGCGACACCGCTTGCCGCGCTCGCATCGCTCGTCGTGGTGGGATTTTTGGCGTGGGAATATGTTCGCGCGCGCCCGCTACTCGAACGCGTGCTCGTCGCCGCGATTTCGGTGACGCTGCTTGCGACATCGTGGGAGATGGTGGATCGTTCACTTGTGCTACTGGTGGACGCGCAGGCGCAGTTGTTCTCCACGCTGGCGATTCTGCTGGTGTTACGTCTAACCAATACGCACTATGCAATACGGCGTACTGCGTATTGCGCAGTGCGTGTCGCGTGTGTTGGAGTGATGCTGGGCGCGGCGTACGCGATTCGTCACACGCAACTGTTGCTCGCGCTTCCCATCGTGATAGCGGTGTGCCAGTTGCCGCGCGCACAAACAACTCGCTTAGCCGACGAAGGTCGGCTTGGCGTGATTGTTGCGGCGGTTTCTAACCGCCTGACTCTGCTTGCGCTGGGCGCGTTCATCGTCGCGTTGCCCGATTTGGTGTATCATCAGCAAAATTTTGGTCATTGGCTCACACCCGAATCGCACGAACTCAAACATTTCGCGCTGGCGAATGTGT
>DAOTYB010000340.1:0-1946 GCA_034435315.1 Anaerolineae bacterium
CCGCATGCTGATTCCTCCTTTGCTCCCAGATTTGCGGTTGGTCTAGTTGAAGGGGATAGGCACGCCATGCTTGCCCGAGTGGCGACACCATGGCTGCGGTCTATTATACCTCAAAAGTCCAAATCTTTTTCTGAAGGTCTATATCTCATTGAACTTCCGTGGCAACTCGTCGTTGGATTTTTTTTGCCGAAACCGCCCCCCGGAGAGAGCCCATCGCCTCTTTCGTCTCTCGCCGATTTACTACGATGAACTCATCTGGCTGCCGCTCTTGGGCTTGGACAGCGCCTTGATTGAAATCGGAAAAAAAGACCGTCGCTTTGCGCAGCAGGCAATCGCCGATGTCGCCCAATCGTTCAGACAAGGTTGGGCGGCGCGTAACGCGCTCATCGAACTGACCGCGTACGACGTTGCACGCGCGCAGGATGTGCGCGCCATCGCGAACATCGCGGAACAATTCGCATGGTTGCCGCCCACAATGCCCAAGGATTTGGAAAACGTCTTGCCACCCCTCCGCGAGATCGCGCAGTACGCGCAAGCCGCGCTGGAAAGCGATACGCTCTACAACCAGCAAACGCAACTGCGCGCCGCCATCGCGCAAACGCAGCGCGTGCGCGAAGGTCTCGCGCTGAGTCGCAATCGGAAAATTGCGGCGCGGTTTGGGCGCGCGCTCGAAACGTGGGAGCAGGCGCTAAGTCGTGAACTTGGCGCGTTGAGCGCGCGCGAAATCATCCCCAACGTGTACGTCGCAGGTTCACCGCTTGCCACTGCGAGCAAGGTGTTCAAAGGGCGGCGCGATCTCTTTCTCGCGCTCGAACGCGAACTGGCGACGGCGGCGGAAACGCGCCCCACGCTCTTGCTCTTTGGCGCGCGGCGTTACGGCAAGACCTCCGCCATCAAGCAAATGCCCGTCCGCCTCGGTCCCGCGGTGATTCCCGTCGAGGTGGATTTGCAATCGGCGGCGACGGCGGAGGATGCCAGCGGCTTGCTCTTTGCGCTTGCCCATCAAATCAAACACAACGCGCTGACGCATCGGCGCATCCAACTCCCCGCGCTCACGCGCGACGATTTGCGCGCCGATCCGTACATCGTCTTTGGCGATTGGTTGAACCGCGTCGAAGCGACTGTGGGCGCGCGCTGGATTCTGCTCTGTCTGGACGAGTACGAACGTCTGGCGGAGATGATGGAGGCGGGGCGGGTTGACCAGCGCATCTTTAACTTTTTGCGTCATCTCATCCAGCATCACCCGCGCGTCACAGTGCTGCTCAGTGGCTCGCACACGCTTGATGACGTTGGGGCGCACGGCCGTGCGCCCCAACTCAGCGATTATCTCATCAACGTCCGCGTGCTCAAAATCGGCAACCTCAAAGAGGACGAGGCGCGCGAACTGATCGTCGCGCCGATTGAAGATTTCCCGCTCGAGTACGAACCTGCCGCCGTCGAGCGCATTCTCGCGGTGACAGGTTGCCAGCCATTTCTGGGGTGCAAGCGACGTGCCGCGATTTGGTGAACGCGCTCAACGAAGAGAATCGTACGCGCGCCACACTCGCGGACGCCGACCGCGCCCTCGATTCGGTGCTGACGACAGGTGTCCTGTATTTCCAGGAATTGTGGGGCGGACGCGACACGGACGATGCGCAGCGCGCGGTGATGCGCGCGGTGGCGATGCAAAAAGACCTGTCAGGTCTTGACCTGACAGGTCTCAATGCCGCGCTGCGCAAACTGGTGCATCGCGATATTCTGGTTGCCGCAGAGCACGGCTATCAATTCCGCGTCGAACTGGTGCGGCGGTGGGTGGAACGGAATGCGCAGGAGAGATGACGCAGCATAGTTGCGTGACCGTTCGAAGTTTGGGGAAACGACATTAGATTTGCCGAATCCCAAGGTAACCTCAATTGGCGATGAGCGGGCTTAGATCGTAGCCACATCCTTGCGCGCGAATCCAGCCA
>DAOTYB010000341.1:0-2349 GCA_034435315.1 Anaerolineae bacterium
CGCCGAGCCCCAGTCCTGCCCCCGCGCCCCCACCTTCGCTGAGCGCGGCATCGCCCAGCGCGCGCGCGGCTTTGAATTTCAGATACTTGTCCATATCGCCGATGGCGCCCATCGCCGCGCGTTCGTCAATCGCTTTGGCAGTCTCTTCGGTCGGCGTAATCGCGTTGATGTACAAACCCCGCAGGTTCAAGCCGATGGCGTTGAAATCATCGGTGAGTTGCGTTTTGACGCCTGTGCTAATTTCGGTGTACAGACTTGGCAGGTCAAGGACCGATTTGCGTTGTTCGCCCAGATAATCGGTCATCTTGGCGACGATCATACTGCGGAGATAGTTTTGCACCTCGCTCGTTGTGTAAATGCCTTGCTGTCCGACGATGCCATTGACAAAGCGCGAGGGGTCTTGCACAACGAACGAAAAGACGCCGAACGAACGCAAACGCACCATTCCCAACTCGGGATCGCGAAAGACAATCGGTTCCGGGGTGCCCCATTTTTGGTCCAGGAACTCTTTCATATTCACGAAGATCACTTCGGCGGGGAAGGGCGATTTGCCACTCGTGGCTAATCCAATCAAGTTGATGAGGAGCGGAATGTTGGCAGTTGTGATCGTGTGGCGACCGGGACCAAACACATCCAGCGCTTTACCGTCGCGGAAGAATACGGCGGTTTGACTTTGTCGCACAATGACTTGCGAGCCGAAGCGAAAGTCGCCGGGACCGTCCGGCGGTTCGCGATGAACAATCTCGTTACCGGTGTTGTCGAGAAACTCGACAACGTCAATGATTCTTGGCATTTTCAAACTCCTGTTTTAGGGTTTCAGGTTAAGACTTGACCTCGAACTTTTCGCGCGATTCTATCTCTGTGCATTCAAGCAGTTTCTACCAGCGGCGAATCAATTGGCATACACCACCATACTGTCTCTGTTCAAATAAATCGGGGTAAAGACGCTGTGTCGGTGAGGCTTCAAAGTAGATGCGCTGAATGTGTTTAAGATAATCGGCGCGGATGGATTGCACCAGATCGAGTTCCGCATCCTCTACGTCAATCTTGAGAATGGAGATTTGCTCGGTTTGACTCAACGCTTGTTCGATGGCTGTGTTAATGTGGATGCACGACACCTGAATCGTTTCTGCTCCTTCCCTCCCGATCCGTCCATAGCGACCTGTCGGTTCGATGCTAAAGTCAACGATGCCGCGCGTGGTCGAGACCGCGACGGGGTACAACACATAGCGCGATTCAAACACTGCAAGGTTTGCTTTCAGCCGTGTAATGTTGCGCGGGTCAGGTTCGTACAGATAACAGCGGCACGTCTGGTTACGCGTCAAGAAATACAGTGCACTGATGCCAATATTCGAACCAATATCCACGACAACGTCTATCTTTTCGTCGGCAGGATAATCCTGGCGACAAAAGACTTCGTTGACTGTCAAAATATCGTGTGGACTATACAACATCGGTTGGATGATGCCGGCGGCAGGTGTTCGAATCTTGATAGGGTAAGGGTATTCGCCACTATCGAAGAGGTAGCGGTGGAGATTTTCCGCGAAATCAGGATAGAGGCGGAGCATATTCCCCAGAGCAATGTAATGGTGCCGTCCAAAGAGCGCGCGGAAGATTTGTCTAAGGGAGCGGTGTCCTATAACTTGTCTGCTCAATCTACCCATACCCTGTTTTGCCTGTTATGTCTGTGGCAAGAACAACTCCACCCCGCAGTACGGGCATTTGACCAACCCCTTGCCAACGGCTTCACGTTGCCCACCGCAGTTGGGGCATTTGGTCGTTTGCACCTGCGCGAGGTCTCTGGAGTAGAACATTCCTTCCTGCCAGTTGACATAGCCGCTGAACAGTCCCTGATTGACCAGATCGAAAATCGCCGCCTTGACCTGATCGCGCGTCATTTTCAATTCGATGGCGGCATGGGCGAGCGACACTTTGCCGGCGGCTTGAATCATTCCCAGCAAACGTTCCTTCTTGCGAACATCCGCCATCTCGGCTGCTTCCTGGCTACCCTTGATGAAGAGAAAGACGCCTACGCCGGCAAGCAGCAAGAACGGTACAACGCCAAACAAGGCAATGCCCAGCACGGCGCCGGCGCGACTCACGCCCGGACCCTCACCCGCCGCGAGTGCACCGATCGCCATAAACAGTGTAACCACACCACAAATCAAAATGCCAGCGATGATTAAAATGACACCGATAATACGTCCCATTGTTCCCTCAGGCAAATTTTTGATGATTGCAGATTTCGGATTGAACCCAATCATAAATCTGAAATCCGCAATCTGACATTGTGTTATCCGACGCGGGAAAAGCCACCACCGCCGCCTCCGCCGCCCCTACCACCGCCAC
>DAOTYB010000342.1:0-17142 GCA_034435315.1 Anaerolineae bacterium
CCTCCGCTTGTCATTGCGAGGAGCGGTCTTTGCGACGAAGCAATCCCCTATTGCGGTGTGGAGATTGCTTCGCCGCTGCGCGGCTCGCAATGACAGGGGGGCTGACTTTGCACAACCTCTGCCTAACTGAAATGCACCCATTGTCACGCCGACGTGTCTGTGGTATAATGGCAATAGCGGTTGTCAAGACGATGGTTCGCAAGCGACGTTTGGTATGGAGTTTTGAAGAGGCACTGGTGCACCTGCAGAGTGATGCCGCGCTGGGCACAGAGGCATTGTGGGCACTGTCGGGCGCGACCAGGACGCAGGCACGTGAATTTGCGCGCGTATGGGACACGTTGCCGGTGGAGCGGCGTCGCCGCGCAGCGGAGCAGATGGTCGAACTAGCCGAACAAAATATCGAAGTGGATTTCAACATCCTCTTTCGACATTTGTTGGATGATCCCGATGCACACGTGCGCGTGAACGGTATCGAAGGATTGTGGGAAGACGAGGACACCGCGCTCATCAAGCCGTTCCTCGCGCTGCTGCGCCAGGATCCCGATGCTCGCGTACGCGCGGCTGCCGCAGACGCGGTGGGACGCTTTCTCTTGCTGGCAGAGTATGGACGCGTAACGAATACCACGCCCGACCTGCTGGGTAAAACGTTGCTGGCGATTATCCGCGATCTCGATGAGGACCTGACCGTGCGCTGTCGCGCGCTCGAAGCGCTGGCATATTGGAGTGACGAAGAGGTGCGCCAGGTGATTGCGGCGGCGTATGACGATACGACACCCCAGATGCGCGCGAGCGCGATTGCCGCGATGGGACACAGCGCGGATCGCTACTGGTGTGACATTGTGGCGCGCGAATTGCAATCGCCCGATCCGCGTATGCGTTTCGAAGCGGCGCGCGCGACCGGCGAACTGGAAAATCGCGCCGCGGCGGAAGCACTCGTCCGACTGCTTGCTGATCCTGATCGCGAAGTGCAAGGCGCGGCAATTACGGCCCTCGGTCAGGTGGGGGGCAAGTTAGCCAAACGCGCGCTACAACGCGCCGCCACCTCGGACGACGAATTTCTCAGCACACTGGCTGCCGATGCCTTGCAAGAACTAGAATTCAACGAAGAATCCGAGTTCTTGCTCTTCGACATCCCTCTCGATAAAACCTAACCCAATCACCCAATCACCTAATCACCCAATCACCCAATCTATGGAACTTGCCAACCTTGCTTCCATTCTGTTCAACATCATTCTACCGATTGTGCTCATCGCGGCGGTAGGATTTGTTCTTGCTAAAAAAATCGGCATCGAGGCGCGGACCCTCTCGCGCACGATGCTGTATTTTTTTACGCCCGCGCTCGTCTTTTCGTTGACGTACAAAGCCAGATTGAGCGGCGAGTACGCCTCAATTGCTGTGTTCGTCGTGTTGATGGCAGCGCTGATGCTGGTGGTCTGCGGATTACTCGCCCGCGCCTTGCACTATGATCGGCTGACGACGAGCGCGTTTATGCTGGGATGTTTGTTCGTCAACGCGGGGAACTATGGCTTGCCGCTGATGCTGTTTGCGTTTGGTGAAGAAGGACTCGCGCGCGCGGCGTTCTATTTCACCATCAACTCGATACTCATTCAGACGCTCGGCATCTTTGTCGCTGCGCGCGGCAAAGCAAGTATGCACGGCGCGCTCGTCAATGTGCTCAAGATGCCGTTGGTGTATGCAGTGGTACTTGGGCTAGTCTTCAATCGGGCGCAAGTGCCGTTACCCGAGCCGCTAGCCAAATCCGTGGATCTGGCGGCGAGCGCGGCAGTGCCCACGATGCTGGTCATTCTCGGCATCGAATTGGCGTGCGCGCACATCGGAAATGATCGTGCGGTGATTGGCGTCGCCACACTTGCTAGACTGGTGCTGGCGCCGCTGATGGCGTTTCCACTTGCCGCGCTGCTCGGACTCGATGGATTCACACGCGCGGTCTGCATCGTCCAGGCATCTATGCCGACGGCGGTGATGGCGACGATTGTCGCCGTCGAGTTCGACGCGCGTCCGCAACTGGTGACGGGTATCGTGTGCGTATCCACACTCGCAAGTATTTTCACCTTGACGATTCTGCTGGGGATTTTAAAATGAACGATCTTTTTTTCGATCTCGAAACACAAAAAGCGTTTCAGGAGGTCGGCGGGCGCGAGAATGTGCGTCTGTTGCGCGTCTCGGTCGCGGTCACATTTTCCACCGCGACCAACGCGTTCAAGGCATACACGGAGAAAGACGTGGACGCGCTCATCGCCGATTTGAAAGCGGCGGATCGCGTCATCGGCTTCAATCTGTTCAATTTCGATTATCAGGTGCTCAAGGCGTACACAACCGAACGACTGAG
This sequence comes from Anaerolineae bacterium, assembly GCA_034435315.1. Classification (GTDB taxonomy): domain Bacteria; phylum Chloroflexota; class Anaerolineae; order UBA4142; family UBA4142; genus VGOB01. The sequence goes on from DAOTYB010000342.1 coordinate 2,351, forward strand.
CGATTTGAACACGCTCGACTTGCTGGAAGACCTCTACAACAAACTGGGGTTTCGCGTGGGGCTGGACGCGCTCGCGTCCGCGACGCTGGGGGTGCAAAAATCGGCGGACGGCTTGCTGGCGATTCGGTGGTTTCGTGAGGGCAAACTCGATCAACTCATTGCATACTGTCGCGATGATGTGGCGCTGACCAAACAGTTGTTCGAGTTTGGACGCGACAACGGCTATGTGCTGTATCCTGATCGGTATGGACGCAAGCAGCGCGTCAATGTGCGATGGCGATAAAAGAGTGAGGCAGTCGGTTGACCGACTGCCTCACTGTTTTTCATACATCCAGATTCCGCACGTTTTTGGCGTGGGTTTGAATGAAGCGTTTGCGCGGCGCGACTTCGCTTCCCATCAACATTTCAAATGTGCGGTCGGCTTCGGCAGCATCTTCCAGACTCACCTGCAACATAGTGCGATTCGCCGGGTTCATCGTCGTCTCCCACAGTTGCTCTGGATTCATCTCCCCCAGTCCTTTGTAGCGTTGAATCTCGAACCTGTCTCCCTTGTTTTTCTTTTTCCACGCTTCCAATTCTTTGTCATCGAAAAGGTACACTTCGGTTTTACCGGCTTTGACTTTGTAGAGCGGCGGCTGCGCGATGTACAAATGTCCGTGCTCGATGAGTCCGGTCATATAGCGGAAGAAGAAAGTGAGGAGAAGCGTGCGAATGTGCGCGCCGTCCACATCCGCATCGGTCATGATAATCACGCGATTGTAGCGCAGATTTTTCAAATCGAACTGGTCGCCAACGCCGGTGCCGATCGCGGTGATCATTGCACGAATTTCCTCGTTCTGCAACATCTTGTCCAGCCGCGCCTTTTCGACGTTCATAATTTTGCCGCGCAAAGGCAAAATCGCCTGAAAGCGGCGATCGCGGCCCTGCTTGGCGCTACCGCCTGCGCTATCGCCTTCGACGATGTACAGTTCCGCCTTGTCCGAATCGCGCTCGGCGCAATCGGCTAACTTGCCCGGCAAACTGGAGGATTCGAGCGCGCTCTTGCGAATGACGAGATCGCGCGCATGGCGCGCGGCTTCGCGCGCGCGCGCGGTGGTGATGCACTTTTGGATAATCTCTTTCGCTTCGCGCGGGTGCTCTTCCAGAAACGCGCCAAAGGCTTCGGTAAACACTGCTTCCACTTGTGTTTTGATTTCCGCATTGCCCAGTTTGGCTTTGGTCTGCGATTCGAATTGCGGTTCTTGCAATTTCACCGAAACGATCGCCGTCAATCCTTCGCGCACATCGTCGCCGGTCAGATTGGCATCGCTTTCCTTGAGCAGGTTCATCTTGCGCGCGTAATCGTTGAGTGTGCGCGTCAATGCCGAACGAAAGCCGGTGAGGTGCGTGCCGCCATCCACCGTGTTGATGTTGTTGGCGAACGTGTACACCGAGTCGCCATAAGCGTCGGTGTATTGCACGGCGATTTCGATGTGCGAACCGTTGACCTGACGCGAGACCATAAACGGCGCGTGGAGCGGCGTGCGATTCTTGTTGAGATAACGCACAAAGGAGGTGAGTCCACCCTCGAAATAAAAAGTCATTTCGCGACGTTCGCGCTCGTCGCGAAAAGTAATCGTCAAGCCGCGCGTGAGAAATGCCATCTCACGAAAACGTTGTGCGAGTACATCGAATTTGTAATCAATCTCTTTGAAGATTTGTTTATCAGGCAGGAACGAAATGGTCGAGCCGGTGCGTTCGTCTTTGGGATACTTGCCGACCACTTTGACTTCGGTCTGGGGAACGCCGCGCGTATAGGTCTGGCGATAGATCAGGCCCTCGCGACGCACCTCGGCTTGCAACCACTCGGAGAGCGCGTTCACGGCGCTCACGCCAACGCCATGCAATCCCGAAGCGACCTTGTAACCGCCCTGACCGAATTTCGCGCCGGCGTGCAATTTGGTCATCACCACTTCGAGCGCGGATTTGCCGCTGGGTTGATGCACATCCACCGGAATCCCGCGCCCGTTGTCCACAACAGTCACCACGTTATCTTTGCCAATCGTGATCTGGATGTAATCACACGCGCCCGCGAGGGCTTCGTCAATCGCGTTATCCACCACTTCAAAGACCAGATGGTGGATGCCGCGAATATCGGTCGAGCCGATGTACATCCCCGGACGTTTGCGTACGGCTTCCAGACCTTCCAAGACTTGAATCTTGGAAGCATCGTACACTTCAGGTGTATTTTCGATTGTGGTTTCTTCGATTGGTTTCTTTGCCATAGTGCTTTCCAGTGGTCCGTGGTCTTTCGTCTTTCGTCTTTCGTCCTTCGTCGTTCGTCCTTCGTCATCCGTCCTTCGTCGTTCGTCCTTCGTCATTCATTGCCCACGCGCGCCACAACGTTACGCGATTGTTATAAAAAATCATCTGCGCGGCGATCAGCGCGCTGCTGAGAAAGGCATGGGCAATGACCACAAAAACGATTCCCCACATTGTCAGATCGAACAACTGCCAGACGATGGTAAAACCACTGCGTAGCAGATAGATGATAAAGACGAGTGTGACCGCTGGCAACGGCGCGAAGCGAAAGATGCTGATGCTGTGAAGAATCGCCTGGAGTGCGTTCACGCGGCTGATAAAAATCGCTGGCACGGCAAAAAACAGATACAACAGCACCACGAAAATCAACAGTGTTCCGCCCATCATAAAAAACGTTCCGAGGGTCTGGTTCACGATGCCTAACACGCTGGCTACAAGCGTCACTGGAATCATCAGCACGACCAGACCGAGGCTCACCACGAGTGCAAGCAGAATCAACTGCACGCATGCGCGTAGCCAATCGGTGATGAACGCGGTGGCTGCCGCGTCACTGCGAATCGGGCGCGCCACGAGTTCGAGATAAACGCCAGCGATAAAGACAGCCCCGATCAGCAATGCCAGCGTGATGCCCAGTAACATCAACGGATCGCTGATGATGAATTCGACGCGTGGGATGGTCACCGCGGGAGGTTGCAAGCCGATCACCGTCGGCATGCCGGTCGCCAGCATACCGAACACATTGGTTGTGTCGCCCGCTGTTTGCAACGTCCGCTCAAGCAGTTCGATATTCTGGCGCGTGTCGTCGGGCAGTTGCGCTGGTGTCAAAAGTTGGAGCAAAGCGATGGTCCGTTGAAAGACCGGGCGCGCGCTGAGTTGCGGTCCCCACCACAAGAACAGGTCAAGCGTGATGGGCACCAGGAGAATCCAGGGGTTGAACCAGATCAATTCAAAGCCGCTGGCAAGCGACTCGAACACACCCAGCGGTTTCTTATGGACGTTGTGAGCAGACGGGTTCATTGAGAATATTATAACCGAACATGTGTGCGAGGTCAAATAATTTCAGGCAAAATAGAAACCAGATTCCTTGAGGGAATCTGGTTTGGTCTAGTCCACCCGACGCTGCATCGTTCTGCCGACCTGATCGTACAAACCGCGCCACTGGTTGTATTTGACCCGCAAGATTTCTTGCGCCATCTCGACCGATTCGCGCACATAGCGTGGCAGTTCGCCTCGGGCGCGACTTTTGGTATCGCTTTGATCACGATTGTACCACTCGACGGTCACTTCTTTGATGCGATAGCCGGCTTTGTTGATGAGGTAGAGCAGTTCTACGTCATAAGCCGTCACCTGCCAGCCTTTGGAGCGTCGCGTACGGCGAAAGAATTCGAGGTGCGGAAAGAGGGACAACAACACCACGCGGCGAAACAGTTTGAAACCGCATTGGGTATCGGTAATGTCGCGCAAGATGAGCATGCCACGAACTTTGCCGAAGATCAGACTGCCCAGCCGCCGCACGAGCGAAAACCCTTCGCGCGCCGCGCCGCGCGAACCGATCACCGTGTCGTAGCCACGTTCGTACCAGGGCAACAACTTGCTCAACTCGCGAATCGGTGTGGACTGGTCCATATCGGTCAGGAGCACGGCTTCGCCGCTGGCATACTGCACGCCTGCCCATACCGCCGCCGGTTTACCGCCGTGCGGAATATCGAGCAGGTGAAAATTCGGATGCGCCTGCACGAACTCTGCCACCAGTTCGCGACTGCGGTCGGTGGATTCGTCATTGACCACAATCACTTGCCAGGTGAACAATTGGCTGGACAAGTACTCGGCAACTTCATCAAGGACGCGGTGCTCTAAATTTTTTTCCTCGTTGTAGCACGGGATGACGACGGAGAGAAACGGAGACAGGTGTACGGTATTGATACGCTATCCTTCCCACAAGAGATTTTTTATCTGTTCGCAAATCGCCTCTCTAATTCTATCCGATTTGACGAAAAACACAAAAAACACAAACCCGCCTTCATTCGCGCGCGAGAATGCGCACGCGCGCAAACGCGACCTCTGCCACGATGTTCCGCGATGCTTCGTCTATGACCACGAGCACAAGACGCGCGTCGCCTGGCGCGGCGTCTCCGGGAATCGTCAGCGCGATCTGGTCCAGCCATATCTCGCCCGCGTTCCACTCGCGTGTGGGAAACGTCGCGCTGGCGGGACGCTGCACAGCGGAAAAGCGTACCCTCTCGCGCGCGTGCTCCAATTCGATCGCGATGAGATAGTCGCGGGTCGGTTTTTCGAGCGCGTGCCAGTACAGCGTGAGCGTCATTGTGTCGCCGCGTCGCACTTGCTCGACACTATCGAAACCTACGAGAGCGATCTCGCCCAGGCACGCGTCGAGGGGATAACGCGGAATCAGTGCGCTGGCTGGCGCGATAAAACGCCCCACGACAATTTCCCCAAGACGTAGAGTCTCTCCTTGCTGATTTTCCGGCACAACAAGGCGCGCGGCGCGTTCGCTCTCCGATGCGTACACGCGAATTTCCAGCGCGTAATTGCCCGGCGGTGTGCCGGCGGGCAGCATCACAACGCGATGATCGGTGATGCGTTGCCCTGTTTGCCACCGCGCGGTCGGTTGAGTGCCGCTAGCGGGCGGTGCGTCGGCGCGCGCCCACACCACATCGCCGCGCGCGTTCGTCACGTGTACGCTCACAGTGTAATCGGCGGTGAGTGGGCGCGCGGCGCGCCAATCGAGTTGCAGGAGTAACAAGCCATAGTGCGCGTTCCACGTGGTCACATCGTAGCGATAACCCAACAACTGCATTCCGTTCTCGAATTCGACGGGCGTGGCAAAGGTTTCGCCGCGCGTTGGCGTGCCAGCGCGATATGCCAGCAGGCGCATTTTGCCATAGGTCTGTTCGCCGAGCGGAAACGCGTGTTGCGCCAGCCAGTCCTCCGCCGCGTGATAGGGGAGCGCATGCACGATTGCCCACACGTTGCGTGCGCGCGCGACCGCACGTTGTAAATCGTTGTGGTCCTCCAGCGCGCCGTACTGCAGGGGCGCGCCGGTATAGTAACTCAAAAAATAGCCGCGCTGCCAGTACGCATGAAACAAGACCATATCATCACGCTGAGCGCGCGCGGCAATCTCACGAATCAGCGGCGCGTAATCTTCGACGACCGCGCTATAGCGCCGATAGTTCACAAAATAGTTGCTCGTCGAATAGAGGCTTGTGCCGCTGATGAACACGAGCATCACGAGCGCCGCCCAGCGCGCACGCACGGCAATCGTCTGCACACTGCGCGCGAGTAAGAGAAGGAGCGGCACGCACGCCAGCGCGAACAAACGCCCGCGATACAACGGCATCGCGAGATAGAGCGGATAGTACGCCAGAATCGGCACGAGGGTCAGCGCGAGCAACAGCGCGTCGTACATTTTGCCGGTGCGCCGGAGCAGCAACAGCGCAAGGCTCACTCCGATACACGCGGCATACACACCCGCGAGGAGAAACGCGTGATTTAGTGGAATTGTCGTGCCGACGGCAATCGCTGCCCAGCCGCGCGCAACGAAGGTGACCACGTCCATCGGCACGGTATCGCCAGCCACTTGTTTGATGCCAGAAAACGCGCTGACGTACTTGAACAACAGCCAGGGAAGAAACATCACGACGACACCGAACGCCGTGGCAAACCAGCGCCCGACGAACGCGCGTCGCGCGCGAAATTGCGTGAGCAACACAAGCCCAATCGCCAGAAAGACGAACGCGGTGTGATACAGAGTGTACAGCGCGAGCAAAAGGACGAGCGCGTAGAGCAACCAGACGCGGCGCGGTGCGCGCGCGTCGTCTTTGTACAAACGCACAAAGACGTACACGCTCAGCGTGGTCAAGAACATTGCTAGCGCGTACATTCGGATTTCTTGCGCATAGTGCACGGCAAAAGGCGCGAGCGTGGCAAAGAGCGCGGCAAGCATCCCCAGACGCGCATCGAACATTCGCTTGCCCACCGCCCACACGAGCGCGATCGTCGCCGTGCCGAAAAAAATCGAAAAGAAGCGTACGGCAAGTTCCGAGCGACCGGCAATCGCAAAATAGAAATGCAAAAGGTAGTAGTACAGCGGCGGGTGCGGATCAATCGTTGTGGTGTCGAGTGTGATTGTGAGCAGATCACGACTCGCGGAGAAAATGCTAAAGCCCTCATCGCCCCACATCAACCAATCTGCCGCGCGGAACATTCGGAACGCAAAGGCAAACAGAAGGAGAAGCAACAGGATAAAACGCTGGTTCATTGAGGCTTGGCGCAAATCAAGAGAATGTGCGGGTAGGGTAAAATGTCCCACAAATAGTGCAGATAAATTGGCGTAAAGCCGATTGTGGCGAGTTGTCTCTGCCACGCGCCCGCCGAGCGATAGTAAAAGTGATCGCGCGGGGACATTATCGCGTCGAGCATGTAGGTGAACCACAACATCGGACGCGGCAACGTGTCAATGTCTTTGAGGAGCAAGCGTCCGCCCGGTTCCAAGCGCGCGAACAAGTCGCTCAGCAAGCGGTTGCCCTGCTCAATCGGCAAGTGATGAAAAATATCGAGGGCGTACGCGCCGCTGATGGTTTGATCGGGACGCCACAGGCGCAAATCTTGTTGCACGAATGAGGCATTGTGTAAATCGAGTTGGCGCGCGGACTGGCGCGCAATCTGCAACCGCCGCGCGTTAATGTCCAGCCCCACGATGCGCGCGTTCGGCTTGCACGCCGCCATATAGAGCGAGAACAAACCAAAGCCACACCCCAAATCGAGAATCGTACCTTGATTGGGCAGGTACTGTTCGATTTCTTCGAGAAAGCGCAGGTGAATGATCTTGAAACGAACGAACGCGTACAGCCGAATGATGCCACCGTACGACGCAATGATGCGCGCGCGGAGTTGGCGTTTGGAATTTTGATTGTCGTATGCGTTTTCGGTGATAGAGAGTTTCATGAATGACAAATGAGCAAATGACCAATGACGAATGACGAATGACCAATGAAGATTGCTGATTTTCGATTTGCGATTGTTCTCAATCGGCAATCGGCAATCGAAAATCCTTCGTCTTTCGTCTTTTGTCCTTCGTCCTTCGTCTTTCGTCGTTCGTCTTTCGTCGTCCTACGGCACGAGCGCGGCTTCGATTTCGGCGTCGCTGGCGCGGCGAATGACCTCGCGGCGACGCGCGAGCCAGCGCGGCAAGCCCAGGACGCCGGCGATTTGTCCACGGACGCGCGCGCGCGCGGCTTGACCGCGCCAGTGGCGCAGCGCGTCCGCTGTGATGCCGAGTTGCGCGCGCACAATCGCCAGCCAGTATTTTTTCCACAAGCCCGTCGGATAATTTTTGGCGAGCACCCAGATGACATTGCGCCCCACAAAAAAACTGGCGAGTGTCCCGCCACCCGTAGCACTCAAACGATGGTACACCACCGCGCGCGGCGCGTAGGCGACCGCATAGCCCGCCAGGCGCGCGCGCCAGTTCAAATCCACATCCTCGCAGTAACTTTCTAACGCTTCATCAAACCCGCCGATTTCGGCAAGCATCGTCTTGCGATACGCTGCCGCGCCGCCGCACGCGCCGAATACACCGCGCGCATCGTCATACTGTCCGCGATCCACCTCCCACACACCGCGGTTGCCGGGGATGCCGTCCACGCGATAAAAATCGCCCGCGCTGTGAATGCGCTCGCGCTGGTCGAACAAACGCAACTTACACGCGACCATCCCCGCGCGCGGGTTTTCCTCAAACGCGCGCGCGATTTCCGCAAGCCATTGTGGTTCGGCTTCGGTATCGTTGTTGAGTAGCACGACCACCTCGCCGCGCGCGGCGCGAATGCCTGCGTTCACCGCCGAGGCAAAGCCGCGATTCGTGGGCAGCGCGAGAAGGCGCACCTCGGGAAATTCGCGCGCCACAAATTCGCGCGAGTCGTCCGTCGAGCCATTGTCCACCACGATCGTTTCAAAGTCGCGCCAGGTTTGCACGCGGAGAGCGTTGAGGCACGTGGGGAGCAATTGCAAACGAACACCGTTCCAGTTGGGAATCACTACGGAGAACATTTGTGATTGCTGATTGCCAATTTTCGATTGCCGATTGCAGATTGCAGATTTTCGATTGCCGATTTGCGGATTGCCGATTGCCGATTGCCAATTTTCGATTGCCGATTGCCCATTGCCGATTTTCGATTGCCGATTGCCAATTTTCGATTGCCGATTTGCTGATTGCCGATTTTCGATTGTCGATTTTCGATTGCCGATTCAAATCGCAAATCGAAAATCGAAAATCATTCGTCATTCGTCATTGCCACCCTTGGCTCATTGGTTCATTGGCACATTGGCTCATTAAAGTATTCCGCCAGCGCGTCTTGCCACGCGCGCAAGCGGATACCGAGCGCGTGCGCGGCGACAAAGTTGGTGAGCGCGCCATTGCGCGGGGGAGTGGAATCACGTTGGAAATCCGCCACTTTGCTGCGCGTGAGTGTCACATCGTTCAAGCCAGCGTGTTGCAAGATGCGCGCTGCCCAATCGTAGCGCGAAGCGACACCTTCGCCGACCAGATGGTAGATGCCATAGTGATTCGTTTCGATGAGTGCGGCAATCGCGCGCGCAAGGTCCGGCGCGTAGGTGGGATTGCCGAGTTCATCGTCCACATAGGCAAGTGTGCGTTGATTTTGGGCGCGCGCGAGGACTTTGGTGACAAAGTTGTTGCGTCCCGGCGCGTACAGCCACGCGGTACGGACGATGTAAAAGCGCGTGAGGAGCATTTGCACCATCCGTTCGCCGGCGAGTTTGGATGCGCCGTACGGATTGATAGCGCGCGGTTCATCCCATTCGAAGTACGGCGCGGCTTTGGTGCCATCGAACACTTCATTCGTGCTGATGTACAGCATCGTGGCGTTAGCGCGCTGGCACGCGAGCGCGACGTTGTGTGTGCCGAGCGCGTTCGTGCGAAACGCGGCGATCGGATCGCGCGCGCAACCGTCCACATCGGTCATCGCCGCGCAGTGAATCACCAGATCGGGATGGTGACTGGTGACCTGATGGATTCCGTCGAGTTGCGTGATGTCACATTCGGGCAAATCGAGCGAGACGATGGTGTGGCGCGCGTGCAGAGCGCGCGCGAGGGTTTGTCCCAGTTGTCCACGTCCACCGGTGATAACAATGTGCATGGCTACCTCGTTGGGGTTCAAGCGTGTTGGCTGATTATAGCGCGTTTTGCCGAAATGAGGTAATCGTTGGTGTGTAAGGCAACTCATTTTCGGCGTGGAGTTGGGCTGGGCGATTCACAATGTTGCTGATACCACGCGACGGCACCGAGCACTGCCGTATCCTGTGAATTGACCTGAATCGCCTTTTCGATCCACGGTCTGGCTTTGCCGCAATCTCTCAAATTCACATACGCGATTCCGAGTTTGTAATAGTACTCGAGACGTTTTCCGCCCAGTTCGATGGCTTTTTCCAGATGCACCACCGTACTCTGCCAGTCCTGTTGCACAAAATAGACGTGTCCCAGATGACCGTACGGCACCTCGTAGGTGGGATCCACTTCGATCGCGCGTTTCAGTTGGGCGATGGCGCGCGCCCATTCGCCTGCGAGCGCGTAGGTCCAGCCCAGTTCGTCGTACACTTGTGGATCGCGCGGCGCGACGCGCTGGGCTTGTTGCAGCGTAGTAATCGCCTCGGTAAAGTTGTTGATGGCGCGATAGTTGCGCGCGAGACTGATGTACAGGTACGCCCATTTGGGTCGAATTTCGATAGCGCGCTTGTACGCGGTAATCGCGTCGCGATAACGTCCCCGTCCTTCCTGAGCATATCCCAGATTGCGCTGCGCATCCACGTTGTTGGGATCCAACTGCACCGCTTTTTGCGCGGCGGGTAGCGCGCGCTCGGGACGATTCAAATCGGTGTACACTTCGGCGACGATTGCCCACGCAGTTGCCGAGTTGGGCGCGAGTTCGGTCGCGCGCAGTGCGAAATCGAGTGCCTCGATGTAATTCCCCTGCCAATCGAGCGCTTCTGCCAGCGCGATCAGATTTTCGGCGCGCTGATCGTTGAGTTGCACCGCGCGGCGCGCGGCTTCGACCGCCGCATCCACTTTGCGCGTCAGAATCAGCGGCTTGACCAAGCGCGCATATACCACATCGTTGAGCGGCTCCATTCCCAGCACAGCGTTGTACTCGGCAAGTGCCGCTTCAAATTGACCATCCACAAAGAGTGCATCGGCGCGTTGCAAACGCGTGGCGGCTGGCTCTGTAGGGGTAGGAGAAGGCGTAGGGCTTGGCTTGAGTGCGTCGGGCAGTGGAATGTTTTCCGCAAGGTAATAGCCATTTGCGGCAAGTCCCAGCACCACCGCGTACGCGCCCAGCAAGAGAATCATTCCCCACAACAAACATCCCTGCCACCACGGCATACCACGTTTTTTCGGACCGATGTATAAATCTACCGGCATAGTCCACTCCCGGTCAATGAACCAATTACCCAATGAGCCAATGAGCCAAAGCAAATGTGCCAAATCTGCCAAACGTGCCAAATGTGCCAAACCATTTGTTCATTTGTCATTTGTCATTCGTCATTCGTCATCCGTCATTCGTTCATTTGGCTCATTCGTTCATTGGCACATTGGTTCATTGGCACATTGGCTCATTGAACCCGCACTGTTCCCAGAATCAAATGATCGCTTTCGCCCACTGGCACGCGCGCGCCATCCTCCGCGCGATACACACCGATGGCGACGCGATAATCGCCGGGCGATGTGTCCGGTTCGATCAAGACGCCGTAATTGTCGGCAAGTGTTTCGCCGGCGCGCCACGTGGTTGTGGGGCGCAAGTCAGCGAGCGGTTCGCCATCGCGCTGCGCGATGACGCGCCCGCTGGCGTCGAGCAGGTGAACGAAGATTTTATAGCGCGCGTTTGGCGTTTGTTCGACGCGCCAGTGCAGCGTGAGCGTCAGCACATCGCCGGCGCGCGCGCGGCGCGCATCGAGTTGATAACTCGTCAGCGTCATCGTGTCACCAAAACGCGCGTCGAGCGGTTGTGGCACGTCGCGCGAACTGGGTGCGATGCCGTAGAGCGCGAGGCGTACGTTGCCGTGCCACTCGTCGCGCGCTTTGAAGGCGCGTTCGGCAAGGCGCGTCTCGACGAGGCGCGCGGGATCGCTCTGGTCGGTTGCCCAGTAAATCGCAAAGAGGCGCTCTGTTTTGCCGAGCATTTCGTCCACGTCCGCGCGCGTCGCCCTCGGGTCGGGTGGGCGCATTCGCGGCAACAAGAACAATTGCTGATTGCCGCGCCAATAGTATCGCACCACGTCAATTTGCCCCGGCGCATTCACGAGTATCCCATCGCCCGCGCGTTCGTGCGCGTCAATGAAACGTAGAATGGTGCGGTAGTCATCGCGCGCGTAGCGCGGGTCGGTGTGGTAGTTGAACAAAGATAGCGCGCTACCAGCAAGAATGACAACCGAACAAAGGACGAAGGACGAAAGACGAAAGATGGAGGACGAAAGACGAAGGACGAAGGACAGTCCGCGCGCGGCAAGGATGTAAAACGCCGGCGTGGCGAGCAATAGAAATTTGGGATTGTACGCCGGGCGCGTGAGCGAGACGATGTACATCGCGGCGATGGGAACGAGTGTCCAGAGGAGCAGTGGGACAGTAGAGCAGTAGGACAGTGGGACAGTGGGACAGTGGGGCAGTGGGACAATGGGACGGTGGGGCAGTGAGACAGTGGCACAGTGGGACAGTGGGACGGTGGAGCGCCAGCAGCCAAGCAGCAACAAGCCGCCGAAGAGAATCGAAGCGATAGTGGCAAGGTCGCCGTCTAACGTCAAGCCAACGCTAAAGACGTTGAGCACGCGCCAGACGAGTGTTGGCAAATCGAGCGGCTCGCTGATGGAGGGCCACGTGGCGAGTTGTCCGCCGGCGAAAAGAAACCAGGGCAAGAACGCGAGTCCGATGATGAGTTGCGCGGCGAGCCAGAAGGCACGAGAGTGTTTGACGAACGACGGAGGACGAACGACGAAGGACGAAGGACGGACGACGAAGGACGAACGCGCGCGGATTGCGAATATCAGCCATAAGCCAAAGGCGAGATTCTCTGCGAGGACGATGAACGCGCCGACGTACTGCGTGTAAAGCATCGCAACCGTTGCAGCAATGTAGAGAATCCAGACAAGCGCGCTCGCGGGAAGTGGGTTGTGGATAGTGGATAGAGACGACTCTGGTTCTGATTCTGGGTTTCTGCCTACTGCCAACTGCCTACTGCCTACTCGTCTTTTGAACAGCATCAACATCGCCAGCATTGACACCGCCGCCCACAGCGTGACCCAGATGTACATCCGCGCTTCTTGCGAATAGTACACCTGAAACGGCGAGAGCGCGGCGAGTAGCGCGGCAAGCCGCGCGACGCGTGCATCGAACAAAAAATATGCAATACGAAATACGAACGCTACGATGAGCACACCCGCAATGACCGACAGGAAACGTACTGCGTATTCCGTATTGCCTGCGAATGGCATCCAGAAATGCAGAAGCAAGTAGTAGAGCGGCGGATGAATATCGCGCGCCGCGCCGTTGATAATCGCTTCGATGCTCAGCGACGCAAGCGCGACACTTGTGCCTTCATCGTTCCACAAACTCTGCGCGGCGAGCGCGTCGACGCGCAGCGCAAACGCGAGCAGAATTGCCATCAATGACCAATGGTTGTATTTCATCGGTAAATTGTCAGAATCAATAGAATGTGTTAGAATTTGTCCGCAAAATCTTTTGGGTTCTTTGCGTAACGGTTGCGGTGGTTGGGGTGCAACCCTACTTTGCCGCAAGTTGCTTCCGCTGTCAACTTGTACAAAAACCTATGCCTTTTCTCAGACGTCAAAATCTCGACTTTAACCAGTTCCGTTATTACGCCGATTGGCACGACCACGATAAAGGGAAAAAACTGTATGAACAGGGGAGTGCCCGCGTTACCGACTTTACGGGTCAGAACGCGACCCTTCTAGTGACCGAAAAGGCACAAACGTACGAGGTCACTATCCAGGCAGTCCGTCAAACCATCCAATTTGGCTGTACCTGTCAGTCTCACCTTCCCGACATACGGCTTTGCTACCACATCGTCGCCGCGGTGTATGCTTTGCGGGATTACCTGAAACATGTGGCAGAAAAAGACTGGCGCTATCGGCTGGAGTTGGCTCTGGAAAGTGTTCCGCCACCCAGCCGTGTCACCAGGACCTTTCCTGCCGGCATTGTCTTCGTCGGTCTGGAGATCGGCAGGCAAGTCCAAACGCATATTTACTCCGCCGCCCTGCGGCCTTGCTTTCTCTCTGTCGAACGATGGAACATCGTGCAGGAGATTGCTGCTAGCCCCAACCCCACGCAGGCTACCTTCGACTGGCTGAACTGCCGGGATGACTGGCAACCGCTCGCGCAGTATTATCTGCGCGGCGCACCCATTCAGCCGGTCAATCTCTCCTTCGAGACGCAAGAATTATTCAAACTGGCGGTTGCCAGCCCTTATGAATATGGTGCATATACCCGTCTCGTTTCCTACAGCCCCTCTTATTTGAACTATTATGCTCCGTCTATTCCCTTCGACCATCTGCCACTACTCGCCCGGCTGAACGTTCCCATCTTTTTAAAGCAGGAGAATCGTTTTACCTCCCTCCTCCGTGTGCATCCCCAGACGATTCGTTTGCAGGTGGTATTGATGGAGGAGAAGGATGCTTACGAACTGCAGACGGGGATACAGTTAGACGACCAAATCTACCCCCTGGCTAGGCATAAACTCCGGATTTTCGCCGAAACTTCGTCTTGGGCATTGGCGGGCGAGACACTGGTGCAGATCGAAAATCTGCAGGCACTGCCGGTACTTTCCATGTTCCCACTCAAGGTTCCGCGCGCCCAAGCCGAAGAGTTGCGTCGTTATTTTAGCCGCCTGAGCAAACACCTGCCGGTGGTGGGCGAGACGGTAAAATGGGAAATCGTTCAAGACGCGCCTGTCCCGCGTCTGTACCTGTCACAAAAAGGCGAACAACCCCTCGAGGCGGAACTGCGCTTTGGTTATGGCGCGTACGAGTTCCCTGCCAGAGGGCTCAAACCTCCCCGCGAAGAAATCATCGAAATACCTGCTCAGTGGGGTGGGATCAAGGTGCTGCGCGACGCCGAACGCGAACGTCACTACTACACCCTACTGGCGGATGCTCGCTATGGTCTCAAGCGCGCCAGCGCCGATCGTCCCAGCATCTTTCAAATTCGCGCGCGCACGCATCCGTTCGATTTCTTGATCAAATGTATCCCTGCCCTGACCGAAGCAGGGTTCGAGATTTTCGGCGACAAGGACATTGCCAGAATCAATCGCCACAAACCGATTCTTAGTCTCAGTACATCACAGAATTGGCGTGGTCAAGGTTCTAAGTTTGGATAAGCAGGACGCTTGGAGTATACTTTGAGCACACTTGAAATCTTTCCTCAAGAGGTGCTCCAATGTTCGCTC
>DAOTYB010000343.1:0-4509 GCA_034435315.1 Anaerolineae bacterium
GCACGGCTGAGTAATTACGATTTTTCGCCCCAACGGGGAGAGGGCAGGGGGGCGTTTCGCGAGGGATGGCACGGCTGCGTAATTACGTTTGGGGGCAAGTTGAGGCGACTGCAAGTTGCAGTTTTGCCCCTCGCGATTACGGCACTCCCGATAATGATCGAGTGTACACCAGCACTTTCCAGATCGTCTCCTCGCCGAGCGATTTCCACGGTGGCATTGCCGTACCACGCACCCCTTCTGCAATGACAAAGAAATGGCAATCCACCGGCAAGGTCTGCATAAAATTTTTATCCGTGAGGTTGGCGGGCCTGGGATTCAACACCGCCGCCGCGGGACCATCGCCTTTGCCACTTGCGCCGTGACAGGCAGCGCACTTGTCGTCGTAAATCTGTTTGCCTTGCGCCAGAATGGTCTTGTCGTCCAGACGATACGGCGATTGTTTGCCAGCATAGGGCGCGCTCAAGCCCACGCACACGCGTGCCAGCGCCACGCCTGGGGCTGGCGTCGCCGGCGTCGGTGTACGAGTGGGAACGGGGACAATGTTCCACGCGTTCACCACCGGCGCGTCCGCGCCCCAATTGAGCAGAAATGCCACCAGCGCATCAATCGCCCCGGCACTCAACGTGCCACCCAATTCCGAGTCCCACGCCGGCATCCGCGCCGAGTAGAGGTCGGGACGCGAGGGAATCGGACGACCCGCGCGCAGCGTGATTTGCAAAAAAGTTTCGATACTGCCGTTCCAGCGCACCTCGCGCGCGCGTTGACCATCGAACAAATCCTTGCGGCGAATCGCTGGCGCAACGGCGGCGACACCTTCCCCGCGCGCACCATGACACGGCGCGCAGTCGCGACTGTAGAGTTCCGCGCCGGTTTCGATGGCGCGTCCCGCGTACGCGCGCGCGCGTTGTGCGCGCGCGGCCAGCACCTCAGGCGTGTCGGTCGCCCCATCACCCCAGGCGATTAGAGCGAGCACACTACACAGCAACACGATGGCAATTACAGCGACAAAAAGTTTTTGCGGAATGGACATACAGCATCACTCGTACAGCGCATCGCGATGCAGATAAATGCTTTTCTCGAATCTCCCTGCATCGTTGAGCGCGCGCGGTGTCCACGTCAGGCGCAGGGTAATCTTTTTCAGGTTCGCCTGCCACTCTTCGATGAGCAAGACACCGCGCGCATCTGCAAGGTCAGTGTACGTTTGCATTCGCACGTACATCTTCGCCAAAAGATTTTCAAAACGATCTGTGCTCGGCACAGTGGGCGGAGCAAGTTCAAAGGTACCCGTAGGCAAGTTGTCATAGCCGAGTCGGCGGACCTCGCCACACTCTGGAGGCAACAACGGCAAGAGGGAATGTCCGCAATGATCGGGTAGAAATTCGCGCGCAAAAGCCTCCGCAGGTTCGCGGGACGATAACGTGCCCACGTACGAAAGAGCAATGAACACGCCCAGTGTGAACACTCCCAGCGCGATGCTCAATTTTCGATGACCGCCCAAACGCGAAGGAGCGCGTTGCCGCGCGGTATCCCACAACGCATCGAGGTACGGCACTGCCAGCAAGAACAGCGTGAACACAATCGGCATCACCCATCCTTGCCAGAATACAGCATCATACGATTGAGCAAGGTCAATGCCGGTTGTATCGCGCAGCCCGATAAAAATCGGCGAGAGGATGGGCAGATTGACCAGACCGCGCCACCACAGGAAAAACCACGGTGCCTGATCGGATACGCGCGCTGGATCGAAAGGTGGCGCCAGCGGCACATCCACCACGAACGCGGCAAGCACAACCAGCACCGCCAGCGCGAGCGCGCTCCACATCACCTCACGCGCCCAAACAGTGGGCAGATACGGCACAGGCGTCCGCGCCTGCTCGCGCACCCTCGCGTCGGACGATTCTTCTTCACTCGCCGGCAAACTGATGCCATGCACGCGCGCCACGCGATAATAGTGGACGATCAGCAAGAGCAACCCTGCCCCGGGCAAAATGCCGGTGTGCAACAGATAGTACAGCAAGACAGCCGCAGGATCGCCCCAGCCCACCGTCTGGTCCAGCGGCAAGCGACTGCCGATGAGCGCGCCGAGCCAGACCAACACGAGCAGCAACACGCCGGTCACCCAGGTCAAGCGACGTTGTTGCTTGAACGCGCCAGTGAAATAGACGCGGAGCAGATGCAAGCCCACAAACAAGAGGAGCAACTGCGCCGAGAGATAGTGGAGGTCACGCAGCAATTGCCCCAGCGGCACCTGAGTGACGAGATGGACAACCGATGTGTAGGCGCGCGCAGGCGAAGGCTCGTAGAAAAACATCAAGAGTGTCCCCGTCACCAGTTGCACCAGAGCAAACAAGACACTGAAAAATCCAAACCCAAACGTGTGCGAGAATTTTATCGAGGATTGATAGTAGGCGCGTGGACGGAGATGCATCCAAAAAGCGCGCGCACGCACGCGGTCGTACACCTCAGAGTCAGCAGGAGCATCACCGCGTAACAACGCTCCCACATCATCCAGACTCAGTCCTGCGGTCACGGCGCGCGTTAGATGATCCGCGATGTGCCACAAGGTCTGTTGCGTTTGGTGCCGCAGGCGCGCGCGGCTCTGCGCTGACAGGAATTGAGTTATGCCCACGCGCCAGCGTGAGCGTTGTCGGTCTGGGCGTCGAAACATTGTCTATTCGGAGGAGGGCGCAGGGATGAGCAACACCACGCTACGATTATAACACAGGGTCAGCCAGTCCCCAAAAAACAAGCAGGGAGAAATCGCCAGCGTGCACCGCTTGCGAAAATCTCCCTGCCACATGTAGTCTTGTTGTGTTACTGGCGTTTGTAACGCAACACCGGTTCGCGCGCGGCTTTGACATCATCCAGACGCGTCACTGGTGCCGTGTGGGGCGCGTTCTTTAACAGTTCAGGATTGGTGCGCGCTTCTTCGGCGATCTTCAACAACGCATCCGCAAACTCGTCCAGACTCTCCTTCGATTGCGTCTCGGTCGGTTCAATCATCAAGCATTCAGGCACAGTGAGAGGAAAGTAAACCGTCGGCGGATAGAAACCGTAATCCTGAATGCGCTTGGCCATATCGAGAGTACGCACACCATACTTTTCCACAAAGGGAGTGCCGGTCAAGACAAACTCGTGCTTGCAGATGCGTTCACCGAACGGCGCTTTGTAAGTGTCCTTCAAGCGCGCCAGCAAATAGTTGGCGTTGATGACCGCATCTTCGGCGACGCGCGCCAGATGCTCTTTGCCGATGGAGCGCAAATACACGTACGCGCGTACCAGCGCAAGGAAATTGCCATAGAACGCTTTGATGCGACCGATGGATTTGCGCGGCATAGCAAACGCGTAGCGTTTGCCTTTTTTCACCACGATGGGACCGGGCAAAAATTGCGCCAGGTCTTTGCGCACCATCACGGCGCCAGCGCCGGGTCCACCGCCACCGTGCGGAACCGAAAAGGTCTTGTGCAGATTACTGTGCAAGATGTCAATCCCCAAATCGCCCGGACGTACGATGCCGACCAGCGCGTTCAGATTCGCGCCATCGCCGTACACCAGGCCGCCCGCTGCGTGAATCACTTCGCACACCTCGCGAATCTGCTCCTCGAACAAGCCCAGCGTATTCGGATTGGTGATCATCAAGCCAACTGTTTCGGGACCTGCAAGTCTGCGCAACTCGTTCAGGTCCACGTTACCGCGCGCGTCCGATTTGACCTGAACGACCTGATAACCACTCATGGAGGAGGTGGCAGGATTGGTGCCATGCGCGGAATCGGGTACCAGCACCTGCTTGCGGTGCGTCTCGCCGCGCGCTTTGTGGTACGCGTGGATGATGAGAATACCCGCCAGTTCGCCTTGCGCGCCGGCGGCAGGTTGTAACGTCACACCGGGCAAGCCACAAATCTCGCCGAGCATTTCTTGCAACTCGTACATCAATTGCAACGCACCCTGCACATCGTTCTCATCCTGATACGGATGCAGCGCGGTAAATCCCGGCAGTTTCACCGCCTCCTCGTTGACCTTGGGATTGTACTTCATCGTGCACGAACCGAGCGGATAGATGCCCAGGTCCACACAATAGTTTTTCTGCGAAAGGCGCGTAAAGTGGCGCACGACATCCACTTCGGACACTTCGGGCAAGGGCAGTTCCTCACGCACAAGATGCTGGGGCAAGGGTGTCAATGGCACATCACATTCTGGCACTGCCGCGCCCTCGCGCCCCGGCGCGCTCAGTTCATAGATGATGGGTTCGAGTTTATTCGCTACGATTGTCATCGTTATCCTTTCAGGACGCGACTGCCGACGGAAGCAAAAGCAGCAGCGCCTTCTCATTTTTCCTGCGCTGCTATACCTTCAACGGTCGCAAACTTTCATTTTGGGTAACCGTTCAGCCCTATCTGTCATTGCGAGCGATTTTTGCGAAGCAATCCCCACTGTTGCCTCCAGAAGACCGTAACGCGGGGATTGCTTCGTCGCAAAAAACGCTCCTCGCAATGACCCCTGAACGGTTAC
>DAOTYB010000344.1:0-6070 GCA_034435315.1 Anaerolineae bacterium
GGCGCCGATGTGCTGTGGTTCGATCGAGTCAAGGTAGGGCAATTGATTGATCGGATCATTCCGCTGGATTCGGCGGCGAGCGTACAGTCGGCAAAGGTGAAGCAAGAGGCAGCCAGCATCATCGTGTTGAACGGTACGCCCAACCCTCAACTGGCTGAGCAGACGACGCAGTTTTTGCAAAAGCAGGGCTTTCAAATTTTTTCGTACGGCAATGCCGATCGTTTTGACTATGCCAAAACGGTGTTGATTGATTACACCGGCGCCAAAACGGCGACCATCAACGAACTGGCGCGCATTTTTCACGTCGAGCCAACCAACATTCGACGCGTGACAACCATCAAAAGCGATGTGGATATTCGTGTGATTATTGGCGCGGATTGGACGGTGCCGCGGTAGGAATGAACCAATGAGCCAGATGAACAATGAACAAATTGTTTTGGCTCATTGGCACATTGGGCAATTGGCTCATTGGAGATAACCGGTGTCTCAAGCCTTGTATTTGAAATATCGCCCACGCACGTTTGACGAAATCGAAGGGCAAGCGCATATTCGGACGACGCTCAAGAACGCGATTGCTCTGGGGCGTATCGCACACGCCTACCTTTTTGCGGGTCCGCGCGGCACCGGCAAGACGACGACCGCGCGCGTGCTTGCCAAAGCGGTCAATTGCCTCTCCGAAGATACCGCCAGGCCGTGTAACGCGTGCGCGGTGTGTGTGGCGATTAACGAAGATCGAATGCTCGATCTCATCGAAATTGATGCCGCGTCGAACACGAGTGTGGAAGATGTGCGCGATTTGCGCGACAAGGTGGATTTTCGCCCCGGCGAAGCGCGTTACAAGGTGTACGTGATTGATGAAGTGCATATGCTATCGAACGCGGCGTTCAACGCGTTGCTCAAGACACTGGAAGAGCCACCACCGCACGTCATCTTTGTCCTCGCCACCACCGATCCGCAAAAAATTCCTGCCACCGTCCTCTCGCGCGTGCAACGTTTCGATTTTCGCCGGCTGACGTTGCCCGAAATTATGGCGCGCCTGTCTGAGATTGCGCGCAAAGAAAACCTCAAGGTTGAACCCGCCGCGCTCGAATTGATCGCGCGGCACGCCACCGGCGCGATGCGCGACGCCATCAGTCTACTCGACCAGTTGATGTCGTACGGCAGTGACGAAATTACCCTCGTACAAGTGCAGGGCTTGCTCGGTGCGGCTTCGTCCCAGGTGGTCAACGAGTTGGTGGCGCATCTGGCAGAGCGTCGTCACACGCAGGGACTGGCGCTGATGGCTCAAGCGGTGGACAATGGCGCTGATCCGCGCCAACTTGCGCGCGATCTCGTCGAGTATCTGCGGGGTGTGCTCCTTGTGCAAGCGGGGTGCGGGGATGCGCTGACGGTGACAGCGGAGATGCTGGACGAGATGCGCCAGCGCGCCGCGCAAATGTCCTCTCCGCAACTTGTGCGCGCGATTCGTTTGTTCAACCAGGCGGCATTCGAATTGCGCACCAGCGCGCACCCCACCTTGCCACTCGAAATGGCGTGGGTGGAAGCGCTGATGGAGGAAACCACGGCGCCGTCTCCACCAGCGTCGGCGAGCCCGCCGAGTGTCGCGCGTCCCACCCCTGCGACATCGGCGCGCGTCGCGCCACCGCCGCGCGCGTCTTCTGCCGTGCCGCCGCGCGCGTCCACGGTCGTACCGCCGGCGGATCCGGTGAGGGTGCCGCTGAGCACGCCGAGCGCGTTGACCTTGCAAGTTGTGCAAAGTCAGTGGACCAACATCCTCGCGCGCGTCAAACAAGCGAATCGGAATGCCGAGGCGTTACTGCGTAGCGCCGCCGAGCCTATCGGCGTGGAGGGGGATGTCATCGTTCTCGGTTTTCAGTATCAGGTGCATGCGGAAAAGTTCGAGAAGGAAAAAAAGTGGAAAGAGACCGTCGAGCGCGCGCTGGGACACATTTTCCAACGCCAGTGCTATGTGCGTTGTATGCTCACTCCCGAACGCGCGAAACGTAAAGCGGTCGAACAAGACCCGTTGATTCGCACGGCAGTCAATCAACTGGGAGCAGAGATTACAGGAATTCACGGAGAGAGTCTATGAGCCGACGAGGTGATCCGCGACGTATGGCAGCCGTCCCGCGCGCCCAACCATCGAATCCGCAGGATATGTTGCAAGTGTTTCAGCAAAAGATGCGGGAAACGCAAGCCGCGCTGGAAAACGAAACGCTGCAAGTGAGTGCAGGCGGCGGCGCGGTGACTGTGGTGATTTCGGGACAGCAAAAGATTCACTCCATCACCATCTCGCCCGAAGTGTTCAACGCGGGAGATGTGGAGATGTTGCAAGATTTGATTGTCGCCGCGGTGAACGAAGCCATCGAAAGATCACAGCAACTAGCCGCCAGTCGGATGAGTGAGTTGACCGGCGGGTTGGGCTTGCCGAATATGCTGGGTTTGTGATGGACACTACGCCGCGTGCGGTAACGCGTTTGATTGAAGAATTCCATCGCTTGCCGGGGATTGGGCCCAAGACGGCGCAACGGTTGACGTTCTATTTGTTGCGCGCGCCCAGGGAGCAAGCGCAGGCGCTGGCAGAAGCGTTAATGCAACTCAAAGAACGCATCGTCACCTGCGCGATTTGCCAGAACATCGCGGAAGAAAACCCCTGCGCGATCTGTCGCGATGCTACGCGCGATCGTTCGATTGTGTGCGTCGTCGAAGAGCCGCTCGATGTGCTGGCGATTGAGCGGACGCGCGAGTATCGCGGCTTGTACCACGTCTTACACGGCGCGATCTCGCCGGTGGAAGGCATCGGACCAGAGGATTTGCGCGTGCAAGAATTGCTGGCGCGCCTGCGCAGCGATTCGGGTATCCGTGAGGTGGTGCTGGCGACCAATCCCAATCTGGAGGGCGAGGCGACGGCAATGTATCTGGAGCGGCTCATCAAGCCGCTGGGCATCCGCCTGACGCGCCTGGCGCGTGGCTTGCCCGTTGGCGGGGATTTAGAGTATGCCGACGAGGTGACCCTCACCCGCGCGCTGGAGGGACGGCGCGAGGTGTGATTCAAAAATTTAAGGATGCCGCGCTTGACAAAGCGACAAAATCGTGTATAATAGTTGACGCACAAGAGTACGAGTGCGTTAAAAATCATCTTCTTTGAGGAGGCAAACCGAGACCCAGAGAAATTCCATCGGACGCGCAAGGTTCGTTGAATGGTCTCGTGTTGTCTCCGCCGACTGAGTCGGCGGATTTTATTCTCCGAGGGCGCGATTTGACACGGATGACGATGTGTGGTATAAATCCGCCCGTTCGGATGGCAAGGCACCTTAACAACTGAAGAGTGATAGGAAAGAGCGTTTGTAGAATCGAAGAGATCCTGGATTGAAACTCAAAGTTGAATAGAACGGAGAGTTTGATCCTGGCTCAGGATGAACGCTGGCGGCGTGCCTAACACATGCAAGTCGAACGGACGCCTTGGGAAACTGGGGCGTTAGTGGCAAACGGGTGAGTAACGCGTGGGTGACCTGCCCCGGAGTGGGGGATAACGGTCCGAAAGGATCGCTAATACCGCATAGGCTCGGCGGTTCACTCCGTCGAGTAAAGACGCAAGTCGCTTCGGGAGGGGCCCGCGTCCCATCAGGTAGTTGGTGAGGTAATGGCTCACCAAGCCGATGACGGGTAGCTGGTCTGAGAGGACGATCAGCCACAATGGAACTGAGACACGGTCCATACTCCTACGGGAGGCAGCAGTGAGGAATATTGGGCAATGGGCGCAAGCCTGACCCAGCGACGCCGCGTGGGCGAAGAAGGCCTTCGGGTCGTAAAGCCCTTTGGACAGGGACGAGTGAGGACGGTACCTGTCGAACAAGTCTCGGCTAACTACGTACGTTGGTGCGTAGATTCGGTGGAAACACCGAATGAGAAAACTCGACTATATGCTGGGAAGCTTGGTTATGCGCTGGCTACTCCTCCTCAAATACAGCGAGGAGAGTGAAAATGTCAGCGCTAATCCCGAAAAGCCACCGCGGCTATCTATGGGTACCAAGCGATCAGCAGGGAAGTCCACGAGTCTCAGATTTCTACAATCTGAAACTTGTGTGACCCCTCAGAGACTATACGTCGAGCCCCTCCTTTCAGCTGCACTGAGAGAGGGTGGTGATATAGTCCACACAGTCGAAGGAGAACGGTGGATGAGGTTCTAGCGATTCTTGTCGGTTCGATCCTTGGCGATGGTTCTTTGACGCCTCCAAGTGTCAAGCGCCAGGAATCGCAACTGCACGTGGGGTATCACGAGAAATATCTGCCCTACCTCGAGTGGTTGCATCAGAAACTTGCACCGATTGGAGTAAATCCAATTCGGGTCAAGCGAGGTTTTCGGCAGTACCACTTTTACACAATGCCGTCTGGTTTGCTCGGGCGGCTGTATCGGATGTTCTATCCGAATGGAGTAAAGGTGGTCCCAGAAGAGATCGCAGAATTACTTGTTCATCCACTGAGCCTTGCGGTTTGGTATATGGATGATGGCTCACTGGATTTCCGAGTGGGGTATCATGCCAATGCCACGCTTGCAACGTTTAGTTTCTCCGAAAACGACTGTTTGCGTCTGAGTAACGTGTTGGAGTGGAATTTTCGTCTAACGACGAAGGTTCACCGCAGCACGATGAGGGGGAAGGTGTACTTTCGGTTGTATTTTCCCTCAGAAAGTATGGTGGGTTTTATGGCTCTCATTGAGCCATATGTGCTGCCATGCTTTTCACACAAAATACTCAGAGTGGCCAGCAGCCGCGGTAAAACGTAGGAGGCGAGCGTTATCCGGATTCACTGGGCGTAAAGCGCGCGTAGGCGGTCGGGTAAGTCGGATGTGAAAGCCCCTGGCTCAACTGGGGGAGGCCATTCGATACTGCTCGGCTTGAGGGTGAGAGAGGAGAGTGGAATTCCCGGTGTAGCGGTGGAATGCGTAGAGATCGGGAGGAACACCAGTGGCGAAGGCGGCTCTCTGGCTCACTCCTGACGCTGAGTGCGCGAAAGCGTGGGGAGCAAACGGGATTAGATACCCCGGTAGTCCACGCCCTAAACGATGAGGGCTGGGTGTTGGCAGGGTTTCCTGTCAGTGCCGAAGCTAACGCGTTAAGCCCTCCGCCTGGGGACTACGAACGCAAGTTTAAAACTCAAAGGAATAGACGGGGGCCCGCACAAGCAGCGGAGCGTGTGGTTCAATTCGATGCAACACGAAGAACCTTACCAGGGCTTGACATGCACGTGGTAGGGAAGGGAAACCGGACCGACCCGCAAGGGAGCGTGCACAGGTGCTGCATGGCTAAGACGATTGGCCCTTGAGAGAGTAATCTCTCTTGAAACACTGGCTCATAACGGTGAAGCCCTCAAATTCACAGGGGGTAACACCGTGGGAAGTAGGTAGTGTGGTTGTCATCACCGATGAGTTCTCAAGTTACGCCTTTGGTCTATGGTGTGCGGATGGTTATTGGTGGAGTAGCAGTGTCGGGATTACGAATGTAATTCCGGTGCTGGTTATCCGCTTTGCCACCTTGTTGAGGCGATTCGTGCCGGGTGAACGCCTCAGGTTGAGAATCTATCAACCAGAAAATAGTTCATCGATCGCCATAGACAAAGCGGTGCTTCAACTCGTTCCAGTGGTCAACTATTACACAACGAGAAAACTAAAGCAGATTGCTTACCAGTTGTATGTCAATAGTCGGCCGTTGAAGCGAGCCTTTTTCCAGCAGCGTGATACTCTGTTAGACCTTCCCAACGAATGGCTGTATGCGTATTTTGCAGGACGATTGGATGGAGACGGAAGTGTGAGTCAGGACAGAGTTAGTGGGTTTCGGATCGTGTATTCCGATCGAAACGAAGCGTTGTTGGATCAAAGGCTCTTGGAGCGTGTTGGCATTACACAAACGAGCGTATACAACTATTCCAGGGCGCACACTTTTTGTCTGTACGTTTCTGAGCCTAGATTTCGCACCCTGACGCTTGGATAAGTACAAATCATGCTTGGAAACGCCGATTCAATGCGTCCAGAGGCATCCAATAACCCAAAAGTAGTATCAGATTTGGTGTC
>DAOTYB010000345.1:0-16853 GCA_034435315.1 Anaerolineae bacterium
GAATAGGGGAGTGGGCGGGCGGCGAAGCCGCCCGCCCACTCCCCTCCTCCCATCTCCCCCTGCTCTCCCCGCTCTCCCCGCTATGCGGGGAGAGCAGGGGGCAGGGGGATGCGAGGGGGCATTCCCGTAGAGACGAAAGATTTTTCGCCCGTACAACGATGGCGAAACAATGAGCACCGTAACCTTCCGATGGCGGAAAAGACTTTTGCACACCTCCTTGGTAGTATATCACATTTGCAACATTTCCCAAGTTTGACAGCACAGGCGCACTGGTTAAAATGGAGGACAAGACACATTTCAAACTTGTCCCCTGTGATTGAGGAGTAAAATGAACTGGGCTGTTCTGGCTGGTGGATTGGGGATGTTTCTCGCGTGGGGCATTTGGGGACTTACTGCCAAGATTGCCATCAAGCATCTGGGTATTCAAGCACTCGTGTGGGGTCAAATCGCGGCGGTGGCTATGTTCCCTCTTTACTTTTTGTTGTTCAAGGAAATGCTCCCTTTGAAGATGGACAGTGTCGGAATCGCGTGGTCACTCCTCACGGGTGCGCTGGGTATTTTGGGCACCTTGTTTCTGTACCTCACCTTGCGCGAGGCACCCGCCTCGATTGTGATTCCGCTTTCGGCGCTGTATCCGGTGGTCACGGTGATTCTGGCGTATCTCTTTTTGCACGAAGAACCATCGCCGACGCGTGTGCTGGGCGTGGTGTTTGCGCTGATGGCGGTGTGGTTATTGAGCCGATGAGTCCGCTGACGTTCGAGCAACTTTTGACGCGCGCGCGACCGATTCTCTATGATGGTGCCACGGGCACGTGGTTACGCCGATTGGGCTTGCCGCGCAGTGTAGCGCCCGAACGCTGGGTGCTGGAGAACACGGCAATGGTCTTTGCGGCGGCAGAGGCGTACGTGAACGCCGGCGCGCAAATGATTCTGACCTGCACCTTCGGTGGGACGGCGTTTCGTTTGCGCGATGCGGGTCTGGAACGTCGCGCGTATGAAATCAATCGGCTGGCGGCACAGGTTGCTCGCCAGGCTGCGCGCGACCGCGCGCTGGTTGTTGGCGATATTGGACCCCTCGGCTATCTTGCCATCACGTTGGGCGCCATCTCTTACAGCGAGGCAATCAGTCAATTCGCGGAACAAGCGCATGCGCTTGCCGAAGGAGGTGTGGATTTGTTTCACATCGAAACGGTGAGCGATGTCAAAGAAGTACGCGCGGCGATTCAAGGTATTCGTCATGTCAGTGCCTTGCCGATTCTGGTCACCTGGTCATTTGATCAGCAGGGTCGGACATTGACCGGCATCACGCCGGCGCAAGCCGCGCGCGAGACGCTGCAGTGGAACGTTGCCGCGCTGGGGGTCAATTGTGGCAATGGTCCCTGGGAAACAGCAGGGATCTTGCAAGAGATGCGCCGCGTGGCGCCCGCGCTGCCACTCATCGCCAAGCCGAACGCGGGCCTCCCCGAAGCGCGTGGCGCCGACCTGATCTATCCGGTGGATGCGGCGCGCTTTGCGCTTTTTGCGCGCGATTGGATTCGCGCCGGCGCCACAATTATCGGTGGCTGTTGTGGCACGACACCCGAATACATCGCCACCCTCAAAGCGGAACTGGGCGGCGCGACGCCACCCACGCATCGCCAAACGGTGATTCAGTGAGACAAATGAATGAAACACAAAATCGCCTGGTTGTCTCCCTTTGTACCGATGAATGATCTGACCCGACGCATTTCGTTCTCCAGTTCGCAAGCCATCTTTACCTTCGTTTTTCTCTTTTTCTTCTTCACCTTGCTGAACGGCTATCTACTCAATCTTGTCGCCGATTATCGTGCGGAGGCGACGCTGGTGCTGGTGGGAGTGATAATCGAGATGGCACTCGTGCTCGCGCTCGCGCGACGTTTTGTTGTGATCACGTTCGACGGTGTGGAGGTAGCCGGGTTTCTGGTGGTCGTACTGGGAGTGTGGGCTTATTTTATCTACGCCGCGCTCCCCACCCTCTTACCGCCGACGCACTCGTCGGACGCGGTGCGAGTGTATCAACAGGTGTTGTTTACCTATCCGAATGGCACACTCGTCAGTTGGTATCCTGCGGGTGGAACGTTCGTGACCGCGATGCTGGCGCGCTGGTTGGGCATCGAGCCGTTACGGGTCTTGCATCCTGTGGCGGCGAGTTTTCTTGCCTTGAGTGCCGGCGCGGTGTATGGAATGATGTGCCTCCTCCTGCCGCCGCGTCCCTTTACCAAAATCATCGCGCTGGTGGCGCCCGCGCTCCTCTTTGTCCCCTGGTCGTACTTTGCGGGAATGATCAACTGGGAGCAATACTTTTTCGCGCAAGCGTTTGCGCAATACTGGACGCTGGCAGCGCTGTGGTACACGATGCGCTACGCGCAGACCGCGCAGATCGGCTGGGTGATGCTTTGCGGCGCGGCGTGGTTGGGCACCGTCGCGGCGTATCCGTTGTTCGTTGCGCTTCCACTCGCGTTGTTTGGGGGCGTGTTGCTCGTGCCGCTCCTTGCTGCGCGAGTGCGGCGGCAGAGTCTGGACGAAGCACCCGAATCGCTTACGCGTCCACCGTTATTCGCGCGCCGCGCGCTCATCGCAACAGGAGTGTTCATCGTGCTCCTTCTGGTGATGATTGTCGCCTTGCAACACGGTGGTATCCTCGAACTCGTTGGCGTCGAAAAAGCGATGCGTAGCGAAGTCGGCGCTGGTGGAGTCGCGCGCCCATCGCTTGACACGTTAGGGGGACCGCTCTTCCTTGCGCTGGCGTGCGCGGGCGTGTGGTGGGCATGGCGCGAAGGCGCGGCGGGCAGAACGCTCCTGGGGCTGTTGCTCGTGTGGTGCGGGCAATGGCTGGCGTTGGTGCTCCTGCAGCCGTTCTTGCAGATTTCGGACTATCGCATTGATAAAACGTTTTATATTCTCGTCTTCCCTCTCGCGATGCTTGCCACGCTGGCGATGGCGCACCCTGGCGTGCGCGCAACCGCGCGCGTGCCCGCGTTGATGGCATCACCGCGCGCGCTGTTTGTCGTGACCGTGATCGGGTTGAGTATAGCGGTGCTCGCGTGGCGTCCCCCCAGAGTCTATTCACCGCTGCTTGAATCCGAAATTCAACTTGCCCGCTGGGCAAAAGATTTTTTGAACGAGACGTATCAGGTGGCCTATCTGGAACAAGACAAGATCAGCGCGTACTGGTTGAGTCTGGGCCTCTGGGAAGAGCGTGTCCCGACCGAGTGGTTTCAGTGGATTCCCCCGGGGCGCAAGATGGGACCCGAAACATTCGACGAGTGGTATGCGGGCGACGCGTGGCATGACAAACTCTTTGTGCGTTACCTTGAAGAAGTGCCGGTGAAAATGCGCGTGTTGTATCAAATCGGTCCCAGTGCCATTCTGGTCAAAGAACCGCCGCAAATTTCTGGACCGATGCCCGCACATCGCGCGCCCACGCATCTGGTCGAGATGAATTTTCATAACACCTTGACCCTGTGGGGATACGAAATCCCAGGGACTACGTTTACACCCGGCGAAACCCTCGCGTTCGCAACACACATTCAAAGTCTCTATCCACCGCCGGTCTCGGTCAGTTGGCGTGTCGAGTTGGTGGATCACGCGCAGCGGGTAGTGAGTCGCGTGGAAGCCGAACCGTTTGGAGGCAAGTATCCGTTACAGCGTTGGCCCCCCGGCAAGTACGCGCTGGAAGAGTGGCGCATCCCCGTGCCGTCACATCTTGCGCCGGGGTACTATGATTTGCGGATGGCTTTGTTCCGGCGAGTGGATGGCGAATTGCTGGACGCTATTCCGATTTACGCGTCCTCGATGGCAGAGTGGAAATTGCACGCGCCGCTCGCGCGCATCAAGATTCCGCTCCCGCCACCGAGCGCGGACGCGTTGCGCGCGGCGAAACCGCTCGACGCGCGCGTGGGCGAGACGTTTACCCTGTCACATTACGCCGTGACGCTGGATCGCGCGACCGGGCGCGTGCGCGTTACTTTGTATTGGCGTTGCGTTGCTCCGAACACCGCCGACTATACGGTCTTTGTGCATTTACTCGATGCGTCGGGTGCGATTGTCGCGCAGCACGATGCGCCGCCGCGCCAGGGCACATACCCTACTTCGATTTGGGAGGCGGGCGAAACGATTACGGATGAGTACGAGTTGACGATTCCTGCTAACGCGCGCGCGCCGTTTACACTGGCTATCGGGATGTACGCACCCCTCACACAACAACGTTTGCCGATTGGCGCAAGCGATCACGTGACAATCGAGGTGGGGTTTTAGTTTTGTGGCATATGCAATCACTTGCGAATGACCGGATTGCCGTCATCGTGCTGGCGGCGGGCGGCAGTACGCGGATGCGCGGCCACATCAAACCGCTGGTCGCGTGGCGTGGCAAAACACTCGTCGAGCACGCCATCGCGATTGCCCAGCACTCGCGCGCGGATCAAGTGCTCGTGGTGTTGGGTGCGTCTGCCGACGCGGTGCGTCCTGTCGTCGCGCCCACCGGCGCGCGCATTGTCATCAATGCGGAATGGCAAACGGGTCAGGCATCGAGTATTCGGGCGGGCATCGGCGCGCTCGAGCCCGACATCGCCGCGGCGATTTTTGTCAATGTGGACCAGCCCTTTGTGACCAGCGCGATGCTCGATGCGCTCATCGCACGGTATCGCGACACCGGCGCGCCGATTGTGGCTTCGCAGTTCGCTGGACGGCGCGGCAATCCCGCCTTGTTCGCGCGCCCGCTGTTTGCCGAGTTGCAAGCGTTGCGCGGTGAGCAAGGAGGACGCGCCCTGTTTGACGCGCATCCTGTTCACACGGTCGAGTTCGCAGAGGCGTGGATGGGAATGGACATTGACACGTGGCACGATTACGAACAGGCGCTGGCGTTACAAAATTGACACGACCTACTGAGCGTGGTATAGTAAAACAAGCGAGTGATTCTACAAATGGATACATCGAACGAAAACGGAATGCTGGTTGCAACGACTGTACGCGTCTTGATGCCGAACGGTCAAGTCGAAGAAATCAAATTCGAGACCTATCTGGCCGGCGTCGTCGCGGCGGAGATGGGTACGGACGCGCCGCTGGAGGCATTAAAGGCACAAGCCGTTGCCTCGCGTACCTATGCGATGGCAGCGCAACGTCATCCTGACCACAATGCGGATGTGTGCACGACCGAACATTGCCAAAAGTGGAAACGCGTGGACCCCACCACTGCCCCGCTGGTTTTTCGCGCGGTGAGTGAAACGTGGGGCGTGGTCGCGCTGTACGATGGTCAATTGATCAACACCTTCTTTTTCGAACACTGTGATGGGCGGACGCGTAACGCGGAGGAAATGCACCTGCCGGCGTTGCCCTATCTGCGCGGCGTGGATTGTCCGTGTGGCTTTCTCTCGCGCAAAGGTCATGGGGTGGGAATGTGCAAGCGCGGGGCTATTGTGATGGCGCGCCGCAACGCCTCGTACGAGCAGATTTTGCAACATTACTATCGCGGCATTGTCCTTGCGCGAATGGAAATGGGAGAAGTTGCCACGGTCGAACCGTCCGAAGATAGTACGGTGCAGGCGGTTGTAGAGACCGCTGAGGTCAGTAAACCGCGCGCGCGGGCGCGCAAGACCGCGTCGGGCGAGAGCGGCGTCAAATCCAGGCGGCGGGTCACGCGACGTGCCGTGGCGCGCCCTGTGGCTGAATCGGCGCGTTTGCCGCTTACGCTCCGGACGCCTCCGCCGTCCGCGGCGCCGCCAGCCGAGCGCGTTCCGGCGCAACCGCCTGTACCGCGCCGCGAAGAAACGCGCGCATCCAATCTGGTTGTGCCCGGCGCACCCAAAGTCGAACCGCCAGCCGCGCCGCGCGTGGAACTGGATTTGCCCCTGCCTCCCTCTGCGACTAGCGAGAGAACCTCACCTGCCTGGCAACTGCCCAAACCCGAACCGATTCCTGCTGCGCCGGCGGCGCCCGCGCCTCCTCCGGCCGACGATACGCCTTCGATGATTGGACGGCGGATGCACGTGGATCATCTGCCCGGCGCGCGAATGATTTGCGGCACTTTGCCGCGCGCCGATATCGTCATCTTGATTGAAAATCCCCGGGGAGAGAACACGGTGGTGTACAGTGGTACGGCGCCGCAGTACGGCGCGGGTGGTTTCGAGTTACCGGTGGCGGAAAACGGAAAATACATTGTGACGATTGGTGGTCAATCCCTGGTGGTCCAGGTGCAAGACGATACCGCGTTCATTCAAGCGTGAGCCAGAGCGCGAGAGGTTCAATAAACACAGAACCAGGTTCCGTCACGGACCTGGTTTTTTGCTTCGAGTGTAATTACTCAGCCGTGCCATCCATTGCAAAAGCTCCACCCCTAGCCCCCTCCCCACGCCGCAGAGCGGCGTGGGGAGGGGGAATCAGTGAGGGAATGGAGTGAGGGCGGGCGGCTTTGCCGCCCGACCTCACCTCACTTCCTCTTCCCGCAAAGCGGGGAGAGAGTCAAGGGATGAGTGGGGTTGTTCCCGTAGGGGTGAAAGATTTTTTTGCCCGTACAACGGCGGCGAAATTCAGGCTCAGCCATCCGTTCGCCTTAGCCGTTGGTTTCTAACCGACCGCGAGCGATGCCGGGGCTGAATAGTTACCTTCGAGTAAATTCAGGAGTGCGGGTGTCAGATCGGTGAGCGCGGTGATGTGCGCAGCAACCTGTGTGTGCGCCGCGCCGATGAGAAACGTGGGTACGGCATTGGGGGTGTGTCCGCGCGTCGTCGCATCCTCCACGTTGCCGTGATCGCTCGTGATAACAATCAGTGTTGTGTCCAGCGCGCTCGCTTCTAGCACGCCGGCGAGCAACTCATCCACTTGGGCGAGAACGTGCTCGGTGAACGCCGGGTTTGCCTTGTGACCTGCCGCGTCGGTGAGAAAGTACTCAAAGAGGGTCAGGTCGTTTTCGGCGGCCAGACGTGCCAGGTTGTGTCCCGCCGTGCGTGCGGTGATGAGGGGTACGTCCGCGCCGTGTTCGCGCCAGAGTTGATTGGTGACGAACGCGCTCACGGCGCGGCCCGCTCGTAGATCGTCTATATCGCGATAGCGCACGCCGGCGAACTGGACAGCGTAGGAGGTGGCACTGCGGCGCGCGGTGTTGCGCGCGAGGCGCGCAAAGAATATCGGCGGGTAAGCGTTGGCGAATGCCACGCGGCGACCGGCAAGCGTCAGGCGGCGGAGGAGGTTGTCGTGTTGCAACAGCGTGCGCAAAGCGGCGTTGGGGTACGGTCCCAGGTGCGCGCCGAGTGCGCGCGGCGCGTTCACACCTGTCAGGAGGGTGGTTTGACCGGTGGCACTCTGGGGCAAGCCGGGTACGCCGAGGGTCGCATCGGTCGGGATGGCGCTGGCGCGCGCGGAATGCCGGGCTTGTTCGCGCGTGGGGATCTCTCCGTCAA
The DNA here is from genome assembly GCA_034435315.1 of Anaerolineae bacterium. Lineage (GTDB taxonomy): Bacteria > Chloroflexota > Anaerolineae > UBA4142 > UBA4142 > VGOB01. The sequence continues at coordinate 7,413 of DAOTYB010000345.1, forward strand.
AGAGGGCGCGCAGGGTCGGCATCGGTGCGCGGAGAAACGGATTGGTAGCGGGATCGTTTGCCCCCAGTCCCCATCCATCGAAAAAGAGTAACAAGACGCGCGGTGTCATCAGTCGCCGGGGGGAAGAGGTCCCTTGAAGGGTCCGGGTGTCTGCAGTTTTATACTTGTCACAGCGGCGGCAAAGCGCGCGGCCTCAGCAGGTGGCGCGCTCAAGCGTTTACACACATACGCCGCGATGCACGTATCCCCGCGCCCGGTGCGCCCTTTGATGTCCTGAGCGCGCCAGGGGTACGTATGCACCGCGCCTTCGGCATAGACCATCACACCGCCGTTATGCGTGAGGACGATTTCCTGAGGTCCATACGCCGCTAACTGGACCAGTGCCGCGTGGAGGTCTGTGGTTCCGGTGAGAAATTCCGCTTCGGTGCTATCCACTTTGAGAATGTGAGTCGAACGCAGCACGGCTGTTATGTCGTTCCACGCCGCATAGCGGAGGGTGCCGTTGTCGTTGACGCGCAGAAACCCCTGCACATCGAGCGAGAGGCGCGTGGATTTTGCCGCGAGCGTGGCAATCACCTCGCAGGGGATTTCGCCACGAATAGATGCGCCGAGGTGAAAGACGCGCGCCTGAATCGGCGCGACTTCGGTGGGGGTGAACGCGCCCGCAAAGCCGGTGGCATAGATGACGCGCTCGTCCAGATTTTCCGTTGGATAAACGAGGCGCAGGCAGGTAGAGGCGGGTGTTTCTCTGGCAAACATTGTCACACCCATTGCTTGCAACTCTTCGACGATGCCCCAGTCCGCTCTGGCAAGACGCGTCACGACAGCCACACGCAATCCCATTGACACTGCAACGTGCGCGCCGTAGTAATATGCACCGCCGCGATGCGTGGTCTGGTTGTGCGGATGCACAACAGTATCTCTGGTGAAATGACCGATGAAAGCAATATCAAACATAGAGGTTTAGCGTAGCGGTAATCGTTCAGCCCACTCTGTCATTGCGAGCGATTTTTGCGAAGCAATCCCCAACGTTGTCCACCGCAGATCGTAACGTGGAGATTGCTTCGTCGCAAAAAACGCTCCTCGCAATGACACCTGAACGGTTACGCGTAGCGCAAAGAGTAATTACTCAGCCGTGTCATCCATCGCGAAATAGCCCCACCCCCTTGCCCTCTCCCTGTTGGGGCGAAAAATTTTTCGCCCCAAGGGGGAGGGGAAGTCGAAGGACGGGGAGGTGGCGGGCGGCTGCGCCGCCCGCCACCTCTCTCTCCTCACCCCCTTCTCTCCCCGCCGCGCGGGGAGAGAAGGGGGCAGGGGATGAGTGGGGTCAAGCCGTACTGTGCAAACCAAAATGAAAGTTTGCGACCGTTGAAGGTATATTATTCCTCCACCAACTTTTTTCGCTCCGCCTCGATTTCCTGCGCGCGCGCCGCTTCGGACGACGAGACGCGCGCGGTTGCATCGGTATCGTCCGCTGGCGCGAGGTTTGCCCACGCGCGCGCAACCGCGTCGCGCATCAACTTGAAGAACAAGCCAAAAAACGTCCACGAGAAAATCACGACGAGCAAGCCCGCCGGCAGCACCAACCAAACCTGTTGCGCGAACGCGTCCGCGCTTGCTAGCGCCAGCACGATGAGCAGCAGCGTAATCTTGCCCACCAGATCGAGCCACGCCTCGAAAAAGCCCGCCAGCACTTTGCCCGCTGTCTTTGGATTAGTGCCTTCGAGCAACACCGAAAGTGGAATCAGTAGCACGCTCACCAATTGCCAGATCGCCAGCGTGATGCCGCGATACGCGAGTTGAATCAGAATGACGATGGATTCACCCATCGCGACAAACAGCGCGAGAATCGAAAGGATGCCGCCGTGGCGTTGCAACATCACCAGAATACGAATCGTCGTATCGAGCAGAGTGGCGCGCGCGAACAGTGCGTTCCCCGTGCCGCCGATACTCACCGCGATCGCGCGTCCCAGTTCGCTCATCGCTTGCGTGAGGAATCCGAACGCGGCGAGGAAGAACATCACGCCGGCAACGAGCGCGGCATACACAATCGGGTTGGGGATGGGACGCTCTTTCCAGACATTGTAGAGGAGCAAGCCCAGATAGCCGAGCGCGTACAGCGGCGTGAGCGCGAGCAAGTTGCGCGCCAGTATCGTCGCGAATTGATTGAGCGGCAAATTCGGCTTGCCGAAATCGAGGAAGAACACATCCGCGTTCGGCGCGCCGAGTAGATTCGTTGCAGCGTGCCTGGCTTGATCGAACAGCGCGTCCGCGCCGCTGGTCGTTTTGCCCTGCAGCGTATCGAGCGCGAGTTGGATGATGGCAAGAATTTTGTCGCCGGTGCTGGGCGGCGTGGGACCTTGCGCGTGCGCGACAGGCGCGGCAATACACCACACCACCATCGCGCCAACGAGCGATGCGGTGAGCAGATACTTGTTCACGCGAGTCCACCTGTCAGCAGCAAGGAGAAATTTCCGTCCAGAATTTTTTGGATCAGAGAACCCCAAAACGTGAAACCTGAAACAGTTTGACAAAGAGATTATACGCCCTGTAGGGGAATTTGACAATTGGCGTATAATTATACCCACGATGTTCAACATCTCTCTGGTTCAACGATGCTACCGCGCGCCTGTGTGCCCTCTGCTCTGGCTTGTCTTGTTCATCGCCGCGTGCGCCAATCCCCCAGAAACTATGAATGGCTGGACGCCGTTTCAGCAAGGCCTCCCCACGCATAGCACTATTCTCACGCTCGCCAGCGAACCTGACCATCCCCACATCGTTTTTGCGGGCGCGTACGACCGCGTTGGTGCGTACCTCTCGCGCGATCACGCGCGGACGTGGTCACCGGCAAACGCGGGTCTTGACCCCGCGCCAGTCTATGCCTTGCAATTCATCGGTAAGCAACTTTATGCTGGCACCGCGTCAGGATTGTATCGCTGGCACGCGACGCGCTGGGAACGCGTGGACGCCATTCCATCGGCGACGGTCTATGCGATCACACGCGGTGCAGACGGAACAACCTATGTGGTCACCGATGCGCGCGGGATATACGCCAGCCGCGATATGCACTTGTGGACGCGCCTACGCTGGCTGGACGATGTCATTCCGCTGAGTCTTGTCGCGCTCGATGTGAACACCCTCATCGTTGGAACGAGTGGGCACGGCGCGTACATCACGCGTGATGGCGGTACCACCTGGCACGCGCTCGAAGCGTTTCGCGGCGATTACGTTTCGCTCGTCACCAGCCACCCGCGCGAGCGTCGCGTGTATCTGCGAACGCGGCGCGGCTTGTTTCATTCGTCCGATGCGGGTGCCACGTGGCAACCGCTACACGGCGGCATCGCGCCGGCGATTGTCAACGCGCTCGTGTTCGATGCGTTTTCGCCGCGCGTGTATGCGGGCACGACCGCAGGCCTCTTTGTCTCGCACGATGCGGGGGCAGCGTGGCAACCTCTGGCTACGTTCGATGCGCCGATCCTCGCGCTGGTGCAGAGTGATGCGCAGACGTGGTTAGCGGGCACACCGCGCGGTATCTATCGTTCGCACGACGCTGGGCACACCTGGGAACTCGCCAACACCGGCCTGGGCAAGCCCGAACTGCACGCGCTCGCGCAACATCCGCAGACTGGAACATTGTTCATCGCCAGCGAGTACGGTTTGTACCGCGCCACGCCCAATCACGCTGAGACGTTCGAGCGCATCGGGGGTGAGGTGCTCCGTCTGCCGATTCTGGCGATCGCGCTGGATCCGCACGATCCACAAACGATGTTCGTTGGCACATATCGGCGCGGCATCTTCATCAGTCGTGATGGTGGCGCGACGTGGGACGCGGCGGGGGGGCTCTTTCGAGGACGCTTGTCACCCAAAGGGCTGGTTGCCAGTACGGAAGGAGTGTTTGCGCGCGTGCTCTTTGAGCGCGTTTACAAATCGGAGGACGCGGGCGCGACGTGGCGCGCAGTGTGGACGGGAATGCCGCACGAAGTCGAGGTGCACAGCCTCAGCGTCGTACCGCAGGATGCCACTCAGATGTACGCGGGCACCACCAACGGCGTGTACTATTCGCGCAACGCCGGCGAGTCGTGGGAGTGGCGCGGCCTGGAAGGCATCACGATATTTGCGATCTGGATCGCGCCGCATCAATCCCAGACCTTGTGGGTGGGCGCCACGGATGGTGTGTATCACACGGACGACGGAGGCCATCACTGGCGACGCGGCACCTTGCGCCACAGCGTGACCGCGCTCGTGCGCGATGCCGCCGGCACGTTTTATGCCGGCACCAAATACGCCGGCGTGTGGTACAGTCGCGATGAAGGACAGACGTGGCAACGCCTCCCCGGTCTCGATGCGAGCGTCATTGCTCTGCATAGCGATACCGCGCGCGGCACGCTCTACGCCTTGACCGCACACGGTTTGTATCGAATGCGATTGAAATGAATCGCCAACGCTTTCTCGCGCTCGTCGCGATTTTGTTCATTGTCGCAGGAATAGCCGACATCCATGCGCGTCCCCTGCCGCTGGGATTGCACACGTTGCGCGCCGATGACGCAATGCTCCAGCACGCCAAACAGGTAGGCGCACAGTACCTCATTCAGGTCTTTGCCTGGAACGAAATCGAACCCACGCGAGGCGAGTTTCACTGGGAGTACACCGATTGGCTGGTGCGCGCCGCCGAATACTATGGCCTCAAGATTGTCGCGCGTCTTGATCGGACGCCGCGCTGGGCGACTGCATATCCCAGCGCGTACAGCGCGCCGCCCGAACGCATAGATGATTTTGGCGATTTTGTCGCGCGCGTCGCAGCGCGCTATCGCGGTCGCATCGCTGGCTATATCATCTGGAACGAACCGAATCTCGCGCGCGAGTGGGGCGATTTACCGCCCGATCCTGTCGCGTACACGCGTCTTTTGCAGCACGCCTCCGCGCGTATCCGCGCGGTGGACCCGCAGGCGCGCATCCTCAGCGCAGGACTCGCTCCCACCAACGAGCATACCGCGCGCGCGATGGACGAACGCGATTTTTTGCGCGCAATGTACGCCGCCGGCGCGCGCGGCGCGTTCGATCTTCTCGCCGCACATCCATACCCGTTTGGTCTGCCGCCCGATGCACCGCGCGAGCCACACGCGCTCAACTTTCGCCGCCTGCACGACCTGTACGACATTATGCAGAGCCACAACGATACCAGACCCATCTGGATCACCGAGTTTGGCTATACCACCGAAGCCACAGTGGAGACCAGCGCGGTGCGCGTCAGCGAGGCGGAGCAGGCACGCTGGCTGGCACAGGCGTACGCGCTCGCGCGCGCAGAGATGCCCTTTGTGGAAATGTTTGGGGTATGGAATCTTGCACGCGGTTTGCCGCGCGAGGACGAAAAAGCCGGCTACAGTTTGCTGCGCGCCGATGGTTCGCCTAAACCAGTGTATGCCGCTTTGCAAACGCTGCGGCAAGAGCCGGTCATCGTCACGCTGGCGAAAACGCTCGCGTCTCTTTTGGCCGCTCCTACGTCTTCTGAATCCTTTACCGTGCTGGCGCGCGATGCGCGCGTGCACTTGGGCGATAGCGAGTATCCTGAACCCTGGGTGCCCCTCTACCAGACGCGCAATCCCAGTACGGTATGGACGGGCGAATTTTATCTGCGCGCTAGCGATCTCTACGCTGCGCCGCGCCAGCATCCCTGGCGCCTCACTATGGAACTGATGCAAGTGAACGATTACAACACGCGCGTCTTGGTCAACGATTTGCCGGTCAAGCCACCGTATCTACCGACCGAAGATTTCAGCAGTATGTGGACACAAGCCACTTTTCTCATCCCCGCCGAGCATCTGCGCGTGGGGCGCAATACCGTCACCCTGCACGCGGGCAAACTCTTTCCTGTGTTTCAGCAACTCGGCTACACGTGGGATGATTTTCAGGTGCGTCAGGTGATCGTGTGGAAACCATTGCCCTGAACGATGACGAAGGGCGAAGGGCGTCGTTTACTCTTCGAGCGTACTGACGTCGCCTTCGGGCAAGCCCAGGGCGCGTGCTTTGAGCACGCGACGCATAATCTTGCCGCTGCGCGTCTTGGGCAATTTGTCCACAATGTGCACCGCTTCGGGTCGCGCGATTGGACCAAGATGAGTCGCAACGTGCTGCCGCAGTTCCTCGACAAGGTCTAGTGAGGGAGCATAGCCAGCGCGCAGCAGCGCAAACACGTGGATGCACTGTCCCTTGATCTCATGCGGCAGTCCAATCGCCGCGGCTTCTGCTACTGCCGGATGATTCACCAACGCCGATTCGACCTCCGCTGTTCCCAGGCGATGCCCGGAGACCTTGATCACATCATCCGTGCGACCGATGATCCAAAAGTAACCATCCGCGTCACGTTTCGCCGAATCGCCGGTCAGGTATTTGCCGGGATACCTGGACCAGTATTGATTGACGTATCGCTCGGGATCGCCATAGATGGTACGCAACATCGAGGGCCAGGGACGCGGCAACACCAGATAGCCCTCCTCACCATCTTTTACCGGATTGCCGTGTTCATCTACGATCTCTGCTTTTTGACCAAAGAACGGGCGCGTGGCGGAACCCGGTTTGAGCGGAACTACCGGCGTCGGTGTGATCAAGAACATACCTGTCTCGGTCTGCCACCACGTATCCATAATCGGACAGCGCTCTTTGCCAATCACACGATAAAACCATCGCCACGTTTCCGGGTTTATCGGCTCGCCGACAGAGCCGAGCAGACGGAGCGAGGAGAGATCGTGCTTGTTGGGCCACGCTTCGTCAAAACGTATCAAGCCGCGTATGGCAGTCGGTGCCGTGTAAAAAATGGTGATACCGTAGCGTTCGATCAACTGCCACCAGCGATTAGGATACGGATACGTGGGACCACCTTCGTACATAAAAACTGTCGCGCCATTCAGCAAAGGTCCATAGACCAGATACGAGTGTCCGGTGATCCAGCCCGGATCGGCCTTCGAAAATAATCATGGTATCAAGATTTGTTTTTGGGCGCGACAAACTAACTGCGAAAGCAACCTGCTGTCGCACTGACGTTCACATCTTGATCATCGTTGTAGCAGGACGAGAAACCGTTGGGCTCACGGCTTCTCGCAACGGTGCCGCAGGCTTCAGTGAGCTGAACGCCTCGGTTTCGCCGCCTTGCCCGCACACGTTAGATCAATGACGCACTTGAGCTGTCTCCTGCCGAATGTCACAGTCTGCGGAGCCTCCACCCGAAGGTCAATTCTCCTTCACGTGTTCTCCCAGACGGGGGCGACAGTTTGTGGTACTGAAAGGAGGCTCGGGTTCAAACTCCTTGGCGGGCTTGAGACACCAGAGAAACTCCGACCTCTCTGCAGACACGTGGCAAGCCCATTCTACCACAACGGCGCGTCATTTTCATCCGTCGTGGCGGGCACACGCGCCCATGAACAACTCCTTCGAAAATGTGGGGCAAATTTGAAAAATTTGCCCTACGTCCTCTATTTTCATCCGTCGTGGCGGGCGCATGCGCCCATGAACAACTCCTTGCTTTTTCAAGCGGGAGGAAATTCGGTAGGGAGTTGTTCCCGAGGAACGGCGGCACAATTCGAGCAGTAACCGTTCAGGTGTCATTGCGAGGAGTGTTTTTTGCGACGAAGCAATCTCCGCGTTACGATCTGCGGTGGGCAACGTTGGGGATTGCTTTGCAGAAATCGCTCGCAATGACAGAGCGGGCTGAACGGTTACTTCGAGCACAGCCCATCGGCTCGCGCGAGTTGCTAGTGTCCCACCGATAGTGGATGGATGCCCGAGTGGCTGGTTAAAAATCTGCCTGTTTGGAGTATATCTGCGATGCGCCGCGCTCAGCCGGCTTTCCAGGTGGTGCCTTGCGGACCATCTTCCAGCAGCACACCCAGTCGGGCGAGTTCGCTACGAATCTTGTCGGCGAGCGCGAATTGTTTTGCCGCGCGCAATTCCTGACGCGTGGCAATCAACAACTCGATGAACGGCGCTGCGTGCATCATCTTGGTCGTGGGTTCTTGCAGGGTGAATCCCAGCACCCCTGCCAGTTCACGCAGCGTCGCTTGTGCGGGCGCAAGGGTTGGCGCGGGCGCATTCTCGTTGCGCGCGCGATTGATTTCGCGCGCCAGATCGTACAGCGCGGCAATTGCTTGCGGTGTACCAAAATCGTCATCCATCGCGGCGATGAAACGCGCGCGCGTCTGCTCGGCGAGTTGCGTCAGCGCGTTGTCTTCACTGTGTGTCGGCGGGATGGCATCTTTGACGGCGGCGCGCAAGCGTTCCAGTCCGCGCGCCATTGCATCCACATCGGCATCCGTCCAAGCCACCGGCGTACGATAGTGCGTCGAGAGAAGATACAAGCGCACGGCATCCGGTTCGTGACGCGCGAGGACATCGCGAATCCATAGCGTATTGCCCACATGGCGCGTCATTTTGTTTTCAGAGGTATCGCTCGCCAGGCGCAGCAACGCGTTGTGCATCCAGTACTTGACGAACGGCTTTTTGCCGGTGTACGCTTCGCTCTGCGCGATTTCGTTTTCGTGATGTGGAAAAATCACATCTTGCCCGCCACCGTGAATGTCAATCTGTTCGCCATGTTCCACCAGATTCATCGCGGAACATTCGATATGCCAGCCGGGGCGTCCCGGTCCCCAGGGGCTGTCCCACGCGGGTTCGCCAGGCTTGGAGGCTTTCCACAGGGCAAAATCCATCGGGTCTTCTTTGCGTTCGTCCACTTCGATGCGCGCGCCGGCTTCCATCTCGTCTAACGAACGATGCGCGAGTTTGCCATAGTGATCGGCGCGGCGAACACGAAAGTACACATCACCATCCACCACATAGGCAAAACCTTTCTCGATTAGACCGCGCGTGATTTCGATAATCGTGGGAATGACACCCGTGGCGCGCGGATACGCATCGGCGCGCGCGATGTTGAGCGCGTCCATTTCATCGAAAAAGCGCGCGATGTACACTTCGGCAATCGCTTGAATCGTTGTCTGTTCGGCTTTGGCTTTGGCGATGATGCGATCTTCAATGTCGGTAAAGTTTTGCACATGCCGAACGCGATAGCCGCGAAACTTGAGATACCGTTTGACCACATCGAAAACGATGTACGAAAAGGCGTGTCCCACATGGCACGGTGCATAGAGATTGGGTCCGCAAACGTACATTGCCACATAGCCGGGCTGGTTTGGTACAAACTCTTCTTTTTGACGTGAGAGCGTGTTATAGATTTTTAGAGTCATAGCTGCCTCCGAAGAATGTCGAGAATTATACTTGGAACGGGCACAAACTTTCATTTTAATTACTCAGCCGTGTTGTCTATGGCGTCAAGCTCCACCCCCTTGCCCCCTCCCCACGCCGCTCTGCGGCGTGGGGAGGGGGATAGAGAGGAATGGGGGAGGTGACGGGCGGCGAAGCCGCCCGCCACCTCCCCCTCCTCACCCCCTTCTC
>DAOTYB010000346.1:0-24334 GCA_034435315.1 Anaerolineae bacterium
CTTCGTTTGGACAGAAATCACCAACATGGGCGAACTTTGGCATCCTGATCTCCTACTCAAAAGATGTCCCCATTGTAACCCGTTATGCGTAAACACTTAAGAGGGAGACTACCGCAAATCCACTTGAGTCATAAATTTCGCAGCCGTGCTCTTGAGCAATCCCCTCTCATCCCCCTGCCCCCTTCTCTCCCCGCGACGCAGGGAGAGAAGGGGGAGGACGTGGTGGTGGCGGGCGGCTTCGCCGCCCGCCACCACCACGTCCTTTGACTCCCCCTCCCCGTTGGGGCGAAAAATTTTTCGCCCCAACGGGGAGGGGGCAGGGGGTGGGGCGATGCGTTTGCAAAAGTGCAAAAGGTGGGCTGAGAAGCTTGCTCTCAAAAATACACCCAAAGACGCAAACAAAAAAACAGCCACGCGCGAGAGATCCTCGCGGTGGCTGCTTGATCGTACGTTAAAGATGGATTATGCCAACTTAACGACGTTCGTGGCTTGCGGTCCTTTGGGAGTTTCCTCGATCGAAAACTCGACTTTGTCGCCGCCGTTCAGTTTGCGGTAACCTTCCATCTGCACAGCCGAAAAATGGACAAAGACATCTTTGCCCCCCTCGTGCTCGATGAAGCCGTACCCTTTGGCAGCGTTGAACCACTTGACGGTGCCGCGGATGCGCTCGGGCATTACTCTTTCACCTCCTTTCGTACCCGTTCGGCGATCGAAAAAAGAAAAACGCCGGAGACACACGGCGATCTCAAGGCGTTTTTCTATCACGATCGTACCCGTTCACGTCCTCTATTGTCGTCAATTCGCGATTTTTGTCAAACGCGCCCGTATAAAGTACGTGTGCAAAAGTCTTTTCCGCCATTGGAAGGTTACGCTGCTCGTTATTTCGCCGTCGTTAGTACTACGGGCGAAAACCTTTCGTCCCTATGGAGCAACCCCACTTATCCCCCTGCCCCCTGCTCTCCCCGCAAAGCGGGGAGAGCAGGGGGAGATGGAAGGAGGGGTTGTGGGCGGGCGGCTTCGCCGCCCGCCCACAACCCTATTCCCTTGTTTCCCCCTCCCCACGCCGCTCTGTTGGGGCGAAAAATCTTTCGTCCCAACAGGGAGGGGGCTAGGGTGTGGGGCTATTTCGCGATGGATAGGACGGCTGAGCAATTATCCTGTGCTAAGAAAGCGGAAAAAACTTTTGCATGGTTACTTAGGTAGGTGTGCAAAAGTCTTCTCCGCCGTTGGAAGGTCACTGTGCTCGTTATTTCGCCGGCGTTGTATGCGCGGAAAATCTCTCGCCCCAACGGGCGAAACATCTTTCGCCCAAAGCGGAAAAAACTTTTGCAGGGTTACCGAGAGTCGGACGTGTCCACGTGCAAGCCCCGAACATGCACGTTGACTTGGGCGACCGGCAAGCCAAGTGATTTCTCGACGCTGTACTTGACACGATTCATAATCCCCTGAGCGACCTCGGAGATGCGCGTGCCATACTCGATCACCACGTACAGGTCAATGTACACGGCACGATCAACCACCTTGACATCAATGCCGCGTCTCAAGTTGCCACGCGTCAGCACTTCCACAATGCCATCGCGCAAATTTTTGTTGGCCATCCCCACCACGCCGTAGCATTCCAGCACGGCTTGCCCAACGAGACTGGCAATCGCGTTGGGGGAGATTTCGATTCGTCCCAGATAATTTTCTTCTGCCATGCGTTTACCCTTAGGCACTGCACAGATGGCGACCCGTACAGTGAACGAATTTGCATGAAGCGAACAGTTGTGGTATTATCGTGCCTGTTGTCGGTCAATGCAATTTTAGAAAGAGGTGAAGGCAACAATGGCTCAGCGATGTGATATTTGTGGCAAGGGTCCCCTGTATGGGCACGGACGTAGCCATGCGATGAATGCGGTCAACCGACGCTTTATGCCGAATATCACCAGGCGCACGGTGACGTATCAAGGCAAAAAGCAACGGTTGAATGTATGCGCCAAGTGCTTAAAGACACTGAGTAAGAGTTGAGTGTCACGGAACCAGCGGCTCGCTTGCGAGAACGCTGGTTTTTTGTTGGATCACCGCGCGCAGTGTTTGTAACGCCTCTGCCACGCGCGTATGATGATTAAAGACCGCGCTCCCTGCCACCAGCACGCGCGCGCCCGCGCGGACGACGCGCGGCGCGGTCTCCGTGTTAATCCCCCCGTCCACCTCCAGTTCAATCGCCAGGCCGCGCGCGTCAATCATTCGACGCATCGCCGCGATCTTCGGTAGCATCGTCTCGATGAACACCTGACCACCAAAGCCAGGATTGACTGTCATCACCAGCACCAGGTCCACGTACGGCAAAATTTCTTCGAGCAGACCGACCGGCGTCGCGGGATTGATGGCAACCCCCGCCTTTTTATTAAACCCTTTGATCTGTTCGACGACGCGATGTAAATGCACGCACGCTTCTTGCTGGACCGTGATGATGTCCGCGCCAGCACCGGCAAAATCGCCCACATAGCGTTCGGGGTGCTCGATCATCAGGTGCACATCGAGCGGCAAGCGCGTGTGTGGACGCAGCGCGGCAACGACGACGGGCCCGATGGTAATGTTCGGCACAAAGTGTCCGTCCATCACGTCCACGTGAATGTAATCCGCGCCAGCGCGTTCGGCTTCTTTGACTTGATCTCCCAGCCGCGCAAAATCGGCGGAGAGGATGGAGGGAGCAAGTTTAATCATACCCATCGCGTCACCGATTTTCTGTAATCATTCGTAACGCAATGCTTCGATAGGGTGTAAACTTGCCGCGCGAGCTGCCGGATACAAGCCGAAGAACAAACCGACCGCAACCGAAAACCCCACCGCGAGTACAACCGAAGAGGGGTCAAGCGTCGTATTGATGACCCCGGTGGTATTGACCACCATCCCAACGGTCGCGCCGAACAGAATGCCAATGATGCCACCCAGCACACTGATTGTGACGGCTTCGATGAGAAATTGCAGCAGGATGTCGTGACGCCGCGCGCCCACCGCTTTGCGAAGCCCGATTTCGCGCGTGCGTTCCGTGACCGAGACGAGCATAATATTCATAATCCCAATCCCGCCGACCAGCAACGAAATCGCGGCGATCGCGGCGAGAAAGAGGGTGAGAATATTCGTGATTTGATTCAACGCGCCGAGCAGGTCTTTTTGACTGAGCACGGTAAAGTCATCCTGCTGATAGCGAATCTTGTGTCGTTCGCGCAAGACCTGCGTGATTTGCGCCATCGCGGCATCAATTTCCTTTTCGTTCACGGCCGAGACCAGAACCGAACTGACGCGCAGCGCGCCTTGCGCGGTTTGCGCGGCGGACCGAAACAAGCGTTGTTGCGCGGTGGTCAGGGGTACGAACACGATATCGTCCTGATTGCCACCAAACATAGACGTACCGCCCTTTTCTACCATCACCCCGATCACTTTGAAGGGAATGCGATTGATCTTGATGGACTTGCCGACCGGGTCTTCGTTCCCAAACAACATTTTGGCGGTGGATTTGCCAAGCACTGCCACGCGCGCGACCGTTTGCAGATCGCGCTCATCAATAAAGCGACCGGACGCCGCGTACCAATTGCGGATGCGCGCGTACGTCGGCGTGACACCGGCAACTTGAGAGTTGATGTTGTAGGGATTGTTAGAAATTTGCGCTGTACGCTGATACACTGGAGCCACCGCCGCAATCGAAGGGCAACACACGCGATCTTCCAGCGCGTTGGCATCGGCAAGGGTGATCGTCCCCGCCACCGAGACCGATGAACCCGGGCGGGGCGCAGCGCCCGGCAGCACGATAATCAAGTTCGAGCCGATGCCCTGTACTTGCTCGGTAATCGCCGCGCCCGCGCCTTGCCCAATCGAGAGCAACGCAATGATTGCTCCGACGCCGATGATGATACCGAGCATCGTCAGCGTGGAGCGTAACCGGTTGGCGCCCAAACTGCGCAGGGCAACCCGCATACTTTCAAGCAGATTCATCGTTCAACTCCAGTTTATCGGCGCGTGCCAAAACCGGTGTTGAGCGGATTTTGTTGCACCAGTGGGATAATCGCTACTTGACCCTCTCTCAAGCCACTGACGATTTCCGTTTCCTGCTCATTCGCCATCCCGGTCTTGACTTCGATTTCTTGCGTGGTCTTGTCCTCATTCAAAATGGTTACATACCGACTGTTACCCGCCGCGCGAATCGCCCGATTCGACAAAATCAACACATTCTCCCGATTCGCGATGAGAATGTTGGCATCGGTGGTCATTCCCAGTTTGAGTGGTACTGCTTGACTCGAACTGAGCGATACGGTGACCACGTAATTCACCACTCCTTGTACCATCGTTGCGTTTGAGGCAACCTCGGTGACTCTGGCTGGGATGCTGACGCCGGGATATGCCTCCAGACTAATCGTCACTTCTTGTCCCACTTTGATTTTGGCAATATCGGTCTCATCAATATTGAGTTTGACGCGATACTCGCTCACATCGGCAATCGCCAACACTGCCCGTCCCGCCGACACCGTCGAGCCGAGATCAACATCCACGCGCGTGACCATCCCATCGAACGGGGCTTTGATGATGGCGTAATCGAGGCGGACGCGTGCCAGATCGCGCGCGGCGCGCGCTTGATCCACGCTGGCTTGCGCGCTCTTGAGATCGTTGGGGTTGGGATTGGTGAGACGCGCCAGTTGGGCGCGCGCTTGCTCCACAGCCGCCTGGGCTTGCTTGAGCTGGCTATCGCTGGGATTGAAACGTGCATTGAAAGCGGCTTGCGCTTTTTGATAGTCCAGCGTCGCCTGCTGCAATGTCAAAGCTTGTGGCAACATCGCAATCATTGGATTCGAGGCGCCGCCAACGCGATCATAATCGGCTTGAGCGCGCGCAAGCGCGGCGGCGGCTTTTTCCAGATCGGCTTTCGCCATCAACAGATCGTTCAGGTTGGGATTCTTGAGTTGTAGCAGTGCTGCTTCTGCCGAAGCCAACTGGGCTTGCGCCGCGGCAACATCCGTCGGCGAAGGATTTTTGAGTTGATCGAGCCGCGCTTGAGCGGCGACCAAACTGGCTTCTGCCTGAGCCAGTTGCAATTCCAATTCGCGCGTGTCCAGCGCGGCAACAATCTGCCCCGCTTGGACCAGATCGCCCGGCTTGACCTCTAACTTGATCAGCGCACCCGTCGTGCCAAACGCCAGTTGCGCTTCACGCACGGGACCAAGCGTACCGCTGGCATTCACCGAGGCAACCAAATTGCCACGCCGTACAACAGTCGTTTCGATATTCTGGACATTCGAGTTCAGAGTTGTCCATTGGGAAATAGCCAACGTAAGCAACACAAGCGCTGCTACGAATACAACACCGATCATCACAAATATTCGTTTGTTCAGTTTCATATGTTTTACTTGTGTCTCCATTTCGTATTGTCAATTTGCCGTAACTGTCCACACCCCGCCGCAATCTCGATGCCGCGTTCCACGCGCAACGTAGTCGGGATACGCGCCGCGCGCAGAATCCGTTCGAACGCGCGCACGCGCGCCTCCGCCGAACGCCGATACGGCGACGCGCGCGTCGGATTCAGCGGAATCAGATTGATATGACACAGCAGACCGCGCAACAGGTGAACCAGCGCGCGCGCGTGCTCCGGCGTGTCGTTGATGCCATCCATCAACGCGTACTCGAACGTGATGCGCCGCCGCGTCTGTGCGACGTACGCGCGCGCCGCGCGCATCACCTCGCTCAGGGGATACTTGCGATTGAGTGGCACGAGCACATCGCGCAGCGCATCGTCCGGCGCGTGGAGCGAGATCGCCAGATTGATCTGGGGATGTTCGCGCGCCAGACGTTCGATGCCGGGTACCACGCCGACGGTCGAAAGCGTGATGCGGCGCGCACCGATACCACACCGCGTTGGGTCAGTGAGGGATTCCAGGGCTTGCCAGAGGGAGGGGTTCAACAACGGCTCCCCCATTCCCATCAGCACGATGTTGGTCAGCGAGGCAGGCTTGAGTGCGCGTGCGAAATGCAGCACCTGCGCGACGATTTCGCCTGCCGTGAGGTTGCGCACGTAACCGGCTTGACCGGTCGCGCAAAACGGACAGCCAATCGGACAGCCGACTTGAAGTGAGATACAAACGGTGCGCCGCGCAGTGTCCGGATACAACATCAGCACGGCTTCGATGGTCTCCTTGTCGCTCAGTTGGAACAGGGCTTTGCACGTCAAGCCATCCACAGACGCTTGTTCTGCCAGCACGCGCGGCGCACCGATGTATGCACACGTCGCCAATCGCGCGCGCACATCGGCAGGTAAATCGGTCATCGCGGCAAAATCGGTAACGAGTTCGCGATACACCCACCGTTCGATTTGCGCGGCGCGATAGGCAGGCGTACCCAACGATGTTACAAAATCACGTAGGGCATTTTTGTTAAGGTTCAGCAGGTCAATCAATTCGAGATGCGGGTTTATTCGTCGCGACGGAGATTCAGCGCGACGAACACATAGTACAACAGTTGGGAAAGTACCTGCGCCGCTGCCGCGACGTACGTCAGCGCGGCGGCAGTCAGGACGGCTCGCGCAGCGTCCACTTCACCAGGTCCGACCAGCGCACTGTTTTGTAGCATCTGCAACGCTCGCCGACTGGCATTGAATTCGACGGGCAATGTGGCGAGAGCAAAGAACAAGCCCAGTGAGAACGCCGCAATACCCAGCCACACCAAGCCCGACGCATTGATGATGATACCGACGATGAACAAGATATACCCCACCCAGGGTCCCAAATTCGCCGGCATCACCAGAAACGCGCGCAAGCGCATCGGCAGATACCCTTGCGCGTCCTGAACCGCGTGTCCAACTTCGTGCGCGACAATCGCTAACGAAGCGACGGAAGGAGTTTGTGCAACTCCCTGCGACAGATACAGCGATTTATCGCGCGGGTCGTAATGATCGGTCAGATAGCCGGGTGTACCATTGACATTCAGATTCAAGCCGTTCATCCGCAGTAAATAGCGCGCGGCTTCGACACCTGTGACGTTACGCATATTGCGAATCTTGGTATACTTGTCGTAGGTGGAACTCACTTTCCACTGGGCGAACATTGCCAGCAACAAGGCGGGCGCAGCAAAGACGAGATACAAGGGGTCAAAGTAAAACATATCTGTCACCTCCCTTTGCAAATTTGCCTAAAGTATACTCAACCTA
Organism: Anaerolineae bacterium; assembly: GCA_034435315.1. Classification (GTDB taxonomy): domain Bacteria; phylum Chloroflexota; class Anaerolineae; order UBA4142; family UBA4142; genus VGOB01. The sequence goes on from DAOTYB010000346.1 coordinate 7,175, forward strand.
TCCCCGAAAGTCAATACCACGAGTTGAAGGGGGAGATGGGTGCGGAGGAGTGGGCGGGCGGCGAAGCCGCCCGCCCACTCCTCCGCCCTTGATTCCCCCTCCCCACGCCGCAGAGCGGCGTGGGGAGGGGGCAAGGGGGGCTTTTCGCGATGGATGACACGGCTGAGTAATTACGTTTTTTCCGCTGGGCTGGAGCGAAAGATTTTTCGCCTCAACAAGGAGGGCTGTACCCCCCCCTCACGTCGCATCGCATCGGGCTAGCGCATCGCGCGCCAGCGCGCCAACAGTGCGCGTGCACAGTTCATCGTCCTGGAACACTTGCACAGGCGTCGCGTCGCTCAGCAGTTGCGCGAGCGCGTCGCGCGATGCGGTATCGCGCAAGCGTCCCAGGCAAAACGCCGCCATCGCGCGCGTTTGCGACGAGGCATCGCGCAACAGCGCGCGAATCTGTGGCAGCGCGAATTCGACGCGCGCGCGATGATGCTCGGCGATGATGCCGATTGCCCACAACACGCCCGGATAAAAATGCGTCTCCTCCACATCGAGCGTGGAGGCGATGATGGGCGCGAATTCGGCGAATGTGCCGGGCGACGCGGCAAGGATCGCGCCCATCGCTTGCGGCGCGCGCCAGCCGATGCTCCCCGATTCATCGTTGACCGACCAGTGCAAGCGGCGCAAGATGCCGCGCACAAATTCCGCATCGCGCGCCGCGACGACCGCGCTCGCCAGTCCCAGCGCTTTGACCGCGCGCCAGCCGATCAAATCATCTTCGCTCAGCGTCAGCGCGATAAGTTGGCTCAAGACGCGCTTGTCGTTTTCCGCGCGGCGCGTGATGGCAGCGTAATCGCGTTGGTGGAGGAGAGTGGTAAGAATGGGTTGCATTTGTCAGACTGTCGTAATGCCCTTGTTATCAGCGTCTGATGATTGGCAAATAAAGTGTGAACGGGAAAACAAACTCGTATGCGCCAATGTCGCAAATGTCGGCTTGCGGCCGGGGAACACCGCGTTGATCGAACAACGGGCAATAGCGATTGTTGCCAGCATTGATAGCAGGACTGGGCGGCAAGAGTGCATGAGTGAACGTGGCTCCACCGTTATTCTGGAGCGGACCAATCCAGGGATTAGTGTTGGTAACGTCACCAGAGGCATTCAGGTTACAGGTATCATCATCGCTCAAGTTGTGCCCGAGGGAGATAATTCCATTCCCTACCCCTACGGCGCAATTTCCACGCTGGGAGCCTTTAGCGATAATGGTGTTAGCAACCTGAATAGAACTGGTAGGATTGTAACTACTGTAAAGATTCTCTCCAACACCCAAAGTGTGAGTGAGAGCGTTACCTGCCAGAGTAACGTTGACTATTCTTGCTAAACCTCCATTGTCCACGCCACCTCCAGCCAATTGTGCAACGTTGTCGCTAATCGTTACATTCGAAAGGAAAAGTTGTCCTCCTGAGGTTATTCCTCCTCCAGCAACCTGCGCGATATTTTTCCAGATCAAACTGCTGTGGACAGATAGTTGTCCCGTATGTGCGTTGAAGATACCGGCACCATATTCTGCTGTATTGCCAGCGATTGTCAGTATTTGCAAGTCTCCGATTCCGCTATTGCATATTCCACCACCTGTCTTTGCCTTGTTGTTGATGACTGTTGTGTTAGCGATCTCCAGATAACCACGATTCAAAATACCACCGCAAATGGCATTAACACCATTTGCCACATTGTCGGCAATAGTCGAGTCGGTAATTCTCATAGTTCCAGCATTATCAATGCCACCACCACAAGCAGTAACGCTATTGCTGATGATAACTGTATCGCTAAGCCATAGTGTTCCGCTGTTGGCAACCCCACCTCCGCATAGCGCATTTCCATTTTGGATTGTTAACTTTGAAATGAGGGGTGACGTTCCGTCGGATACGTGGAACACTCTCCCGATTTGATTGCCATTTACGATTGTCAAACTCGTACCTGCACCATTGATGACCACATCGCTTTGAATGACAAGTTCGCCAAGCGTTAGAGTATAAACACCACCTGGCACGTTGATCGTGTTCATTCCCCCCAGCACGTTTGCCTGCATAATGGCAGCGCGAAGCGTACAGGTTCCCCCTATGGTGTAGCAAATACCATCAGCGAGATTGTTGTCTACCAAGTCGCTGGTGTCATTTACATCGAAAATGACTGGCATCGGTTTGGCATATACAATGTCGCTAAAAAGAAAGAGCGCAGTAGGGCATATCGCGAGGACGAGTAAAATAGCAACGCATGTCTGGCGCATCATGACTACTCCAATCTAGCAAACAACATCTAACCCGTCAGCAATCCATCGCGAGCCGCTCGGAAGACACCTGCGCGCATCTCGTTTTTACTGTCCACCAATTTTCCCAAACGCGCGCGCCGCCGCATGCACCGTCGCCTCAATCTCCGCGTCGCCGTGCGCGGTCGAAAGGAACGCGGCTTCGAACTGCGATGGCGCGAGATACACACCTTGCTCCAGCATCGCGCGAAAATACGCGCCAAACTTTTTCGTGTCTGCTGTTTTCGCGCTTGCCCAATTCGTCACCGCGCGATCCGCGAAGAATGTCGTGAACATCGTGCCGACGCGCTGGGTGACAACGCGCGCGCGCGCCTCTTCTGCCGCCGCGTTCAATCCCGCGACAAGTTTTGCCGCGCGCGCCTCTAGCGCGTCCCAGATTTCGGGGCGCTCCAACTCTTTCAACGTTTCGATGCCCGCCGTCATCGCGAGCGGATTGCCGGCGAGTGTGCCGGCTTGGTACATCGGACCCGCGGGCGCGACCATTTGCATCACGTCGCGTCGTCCGCCATACGCGCCGACCGGCAAGCCACCGCCAATCACTTTGCCGAGTGTCGTCAAATCCGGCGTGATGTTGTAGAGCGTTTGCGCGCCGCCGCGATGCACGCGCCAGCCGGTCATCACCTCGTCGAAAATCAACAGCGCGCCGTACGCTTGCGTGAGCGCGCGCAACGCCGGCAAAAAATCGCGCGCGGGCGGCACCACGCCCATATTCCCCGCAACCGGTTCGACGATGACAGCGGCAATGTCGCGCGGATACTGTTCGAACAAACGCGCGACCGCGTCCGCATCGTTGTACGGCGCGACGAGTGTATCGGCAACAGTCGCAGGCGGCACGCCGGGCGAATCTGGCAAACCGAGTGTCGCGACGCCAGAGCCGGCTTGCACCAGCAACAAATCGGCGTGACCGTGATAACATCCTTCGAACTTGACGATTTTGTTGCGCCCCGTGAACGCGCGCGCGAGGCGCAGCGCGGTCATCGTCGCTTCGGTGCCCGAGTTGACAAAGCGAATCATCTCGATACTCGGCAGAAATTTTTGAATCAACTCGGCGAGTTCGATTTCGAGTGGACTGGGCGCGCCGAAACTGGTGCCGCGCGCAGCCGCATCAGCGAGCGCGGCAACGATGCACGGATGCGCGTGTCCCAGAATCAGCGGACCCCACGAGAGGACGTAATCAATGAAACGATTGCCATCCACATCGTAGAGGTACGCGCCCGCGCCGCGCGCGATAAAGAGCGGTTGTCCACCCACCGCGCGAAACGCGCGCACCGGCGAATCTACGCCGCCGGGGAAAAGTTGTTGCGCACGGGAGAAGAGTTGTTGAGAGTTTGTTGTTTTCATAGATTCAAGTGGTTAGTGGTTAGTGGTTAGTGGTTAGTGGTTAGTGGTCAGTGGTCAGATTTTCTGATCACTATCCACTATCCACTATCCACTGTGCAACATCAAGCGCGTGATACGTGATAATCACATCCGCGCCGGCGCGTTTGATGGCGGTGAGAATTTCCATAACGATACGCGGTTCGTCAATCCAGCCGTTCGCCGCCGCCGCTTTTACCATCGAGTATTCGCCAGAAACGTTGTACGCGACAAGCGGCACATCGAAACGCGCGCGCGCGCGCGCAATCACATCGAGATACGCCAGCGCGGGTTTCACCATCACCAGGTCTGCGCCTTCCGCAATGTCGAGTTCGATTTCGCGCAGCGCCTCGCGCGCGTTCGCCGCATCCATCTGATACGCGCGGCGGTCGCCGAATTGCGGCGCGGACGCGGCGGCTTCGCGGAAGGGACCATAGAATCCGCTCGCAAATTTCGCGGCGTACGCGAGAATCGGCGTATCGGTGAACCCTTCGCGATCGAGCGCGGTACGAATCGCCGCGACGCGTCCATCCATCATATCGGATGGCGCAACGATGTCCGCGCCGGCGCGCGCATGGCTCACCGCTTGCCGCGCAAGGAGTTCGAGTGTTGCATCGTTTAGCACGCGTCCGTCTCGCACCACGCCGCAATGTCCGTGCGAAGTGTACTCGCACAGGCATACATCGGTAATGACGACAAGTTCTGGCGCAAGGCGTTTGATGGCGCGAATCGCTTGCTGGACAATGCCGTTGTCGTTCCACGACGCGCTGCCCAGTTCGTCTTTGCTGGAGGGTTCGAGTACGCCGAAGAGAAGCACCGCCGGAATCTTCGCCGCGATGATTTTTTCGACGATGCGCGGCAGCCGATCCACCGACCAGCGAAATTGCCCGGGCATCGCGCCGATTTCTTGTTGCAGGTTTACACCTTCGACGATGAAGAGCGGATAGATGAGATCGCGCATGTTCAGTTCAGTTTCGCGCACCAGAGCGCGCAGCGCCGCGCTCGCGCGCAGACGGCGCAGGCGCGTGATAGGAAAAAGCGGCATAGACACAGGTCACCTCGAAATTTAGACCGCTTGATAATTATCCTGTTGGGGCGAAAAATCTTTCACCCCAACGAAGCGGAAAAACTTTTGCGTGGTTACTTTGCAATCAGTATACCACAAATTGTCCCAAAATCGAATCGCAGAAAAAAGTAAACGCCCGTCCAGATGGCTATCTGAACGGGCAAAGGATACACCGCACCTGTCAATGTGGTTAGATCGCTGGACGGTACGATTGCAACACTTTGATATAGTTGGCGCGTTCCAGAGCCGCAGGATATGGTACTGATTTCTGGCTCATACTTCCCTGCATTTGACGCACCGATTCGTACTCGTGCTCTTCCATCCATCGAAGCATCTCATCCAACACAGTGCGAAGATGCTCGGGACCGTGTTGGAGGAGCGCGGACGCCATCATCGCGACGCGCGCGCCGGCCATCATACATTTGAGCACGTCTGTTGCCGAGTGCACTCCACCAGTGATGGCCAGATCCGCACGAATCTGTCCATAGAGAAGCGCGACCCAGCGCAAGCGTGAACGCAATTCGTACGGCTGGCTGAGATCGAGCGTAGATTCGACTTCCAGTTCATCCAGATTGAAATCGGGTTGGTAAAAGCGGTTGAACAACACAATCCCATTCACCCCGATTTGATCGAGTTGCTTGACAAAATGCGCTAGCGCGGTGAACTCGGCACCCAGTTTGACCGCAATGGGAATACGGATACTGGCGCGCAACACGCGTACCAATTCAAGGTACATCGTCTCAACGTCCACGCCACTCTGACGCGCATCCGCCGCGAGGTAGTACATATTCAGTTCCAGCGCGTCTGCGCCGGCTTGTTCGATGCGTTGCGCGTACTTGAGCCAACCGCCGGTCGAAACACCGTTGAGACTTGCAATCACCGGAATCTGAACAGCGGCTTTGACCTTGCGAATGTGTTCCACGTACGCGTCCGCGCCGAGGAGGTAACTTTTTTGCTCCGGAAAGAACGAGAGTGCTTCCCAGTATCCCTCGGTACCATAGTTGAGATAGTGGTCGAGCAGATTGCTCTCTTGCATAATCTGCTCTTCAAAGAGCGAGTGCAAGACCACAGCGGCAGCGCCGGCATCTTCCAGACGTTTGATTGTATCTACCTTCTGTGTCAACGGCGACGACGATGGCACAATCGGATTTTTGAGTTGCAAACCGAGATAGGTGGTGGTCAGGTCAGCCATAGTGATCTCCAGAGTTGAAAGTTTCAGGTTTCAAGTTTCAGGTTTTCCGGCTTGCCGCCACTATAGGTAGGCAAAAGTCTTTTCCGCCTCTGGAAGGTCACGGTGCGCGTTAGCACTTTGTTGTATGGGCAAAAAATCTTTCGCCTCTACGGGAACAACCCCTCTCATCCCCCTGTCCCCTGCTCTCCCCGCAAAGCAGAGAGAGCAGGGGGAGATTGGGAGGAGGGGTTGTGGGCGGGCGGCTGCGCCGCCCGCCCACAACCCCATCTCTCTCTGATTCTCCCTCCCCACGCCGTTCTGCGGCGTGGGGAGGGGTTAGGGGGTGGGGGGTATTTCGCGAGGGATAGGACGGCTTAATTATCCTGTTGGGGCGAAAAATCTTTCGCCCCAACTAAGCGGAAAAAACTTTGGTTACCTAGTTTGCTAGCGTACCGCCATCTGGAAGCCGAAACCTGTAACAGAAAACCTTGCATCTGAAACCATCTTACACCGGCGCATTCGCCCAGTTTTCGTACATCTTCCACCGCCTGTACACATCCTCTTGCGCGAGTTTCAGGAGATGCTCGGCGGCTTCTTCGTTGACCTGCATCAGTTGCGTATAGCGCGTTTCGTTATAGACGTACTTTTCGAGCGGAAGTGACGGTGGTTTGGAATCGAGAATTAGTGGGTTCTTGCCTTCCTTCGCCAGATTGGGATTGAAGCGAATGAGGGGCCAATAGCCGGTTTGCACAGCAAGTTTCTGCTGCTCCATTCCCTTTGCCATATCAATCCCGTGCGCGATGCAGTGCGAATAGGCGATAATGAGTGAGGGACCGTCGTACGCTTCTGCTTCGAGGAATGCCTTGATGGTTTGCGCATCGTTCGCGCCCATCGCCACGCGTGCGACGTAGATGTTACCGTACGTCATCGCGATCATCGCGAGGTCTTTTTTCGGCAGTGGCTTGCCGGCGGCGGCAAAGCGCGCCACCGCACCGCGCGGCGTGGCTTTGGACATCTGCCCACCCGTGTTCGAATACACCTCCGTATCCAACACAAGCACATTGACGTTACGTCCTGAAGCCAACACGTGATCCAAGCCGCCATAGCCAATATCGTAGGCCCAGCCGTCGCCGCCCAGAATCCATACGCTCTTCTTGACCAGCACGTCGGCGATGGTCAGTAATTCTTGCGCTACCGGCGAGGGATCGTTTTGCAGGTGTTGTTTGAGCAACTTGACGCGTCCACGTTGCAGCGCGATGCCGGCTTCGGTAGATTGATCGGCATTGAGCAGCGCGTCCACCAACTCACTCCCCACGATACTTGCAACGCGGGGCAACAATTCGCGCGCATATTCCAGACATTTGTCGAGCGTCAGGCGAAAACCGAATCCGAACTCGGCATTGTCTTCGAAGAGCGAGTTGGACCAGGTGGGACCGCAACCGTCTTTGTTCACACAGTAGGGCGTCGTGGGCAAGTTACCGCCGTAGATGGACGAACAACCGGTCGCGTTGGCAATCAACAACCGATCGCCAAAGAGTTGGCTGAGTAGTTTGACGTAGGGTGTCTCACCACACCCCGCGCACGCGCCCGAAAACTCGAACAGCGGTTCGAGCAGTTGCACATCTTTGACCAATTGCACATTGAGTTTGGAGCGATCCATCTCTGGCAAAGTGAGGAAGAAATTCCAGTTTTCGACCTCCTGCGCGCGCAGCGGCAGTTGCGGCATCATATTGATCGCTTTGCGTTTGGGTTCGCTCTTGTCTTTGACCGGACAGTTTTCCACACACAGCGAGCAACCGGTACAATCTTCGGGCGCGACTTGCAAAGTGTACCGCAGGTTGGAAAATTCTTTCCAGCGCGCTGGCGCGCTCTTGAAGGTCTTGGGCGCGTGGGCGAGATATTTTTCGTCATACACTTTGGCGCGGATGGTCGCGTGGGGACACACCAGCACGCACTTGCCGCACTGGATACATAACTTTTCGTCCCACACCGGAATATCAATCGCGATGTTGCGTTTTTCCCACCGAGTTGTGGCGACCGGAAAAGTGCCATCCACCGGCACCTTGCTCACCGGCAGTGTGTCGCCTTTACCGATGATGATCGGCGCGAGCACCTCGCGCACAAATTCAGGTGCCGTATCGGGGACCGGGGAACGCAGGTCAAAGGTGCTGGTGATCTGGCGAGGATAGTTCACCTCGAACAGATTATCGAGCGCGGCATCCACAGCGGCAAAGTTTTTCTGCACCACTGCTTCGCCGCGTTTGCCGTACGTCTTTTCGATGGCGTGCTTGATGGCAGCGATGGCTTGATCGCGCGGGAGTACACCGCTGATGGCGAAAAAGCAGGTCTGCATAATTGTATTGATGCGTTCGCCCATCCCGGTGGCTTTGGCAACTTTGACCGCATCAATCACATAGAACTTGAGTTGTTTTTCGACGATGTGTTTTTGCATCGTACGCGGCAGATGATCCCACACCTCATCGGGACCATAGGGCGCGTTGAGGAGAAAGACCGCGCCCGGCTCTGCTGCCGCCAACACATCGTAGCGTTCCACAAAGGAGAACTGGTGACAGGCGACGAAATTCGCCGACGAGACGAGATACGAGGAGCGAATCGGGCGTGGCCCAAAGCGCAAGTGCGAAGTAGTCATCTGTCCGGATTTCTTCGAGTCGTACACAAAGTACCCTTGCGCGTAATTGTCGGTATCCTCACCGATGATCTTGATCGAGTTTTTGTTAGCGCCGACCGTACCGTCTGCACCCAGACCGTAAAAGAGCGCGCGCACCATATCCTTGCTCTCGGTCGAGAAGGTGGGATCGTATGCCAGACTGGTGTGCGTGACATCATCGGTGATGCCAATCGTAAAGTGGTTCTTGGGTTGCTCTTTCTTCAGTTCATCGAAGATGGCTTTGACCATCGCGGGCGTAAATTCTTTCGATGCCAGGCCATAGCGTCCGCCGATAACGCGGATGGGGCGGCCGTCCTGCGTTGTTCGACGCGCTTCGGCGAGTGCGGTCACCACATCTTCGTACAGCGGCTCGCCAATCGCGCCGGGTTCTTTGGTGCGATCCATCACCGCAATCGCTTGCACCGTCGCGGGCAATGCGTTCACAAAGTGAGAGACCGAGAAGGGACGATACAGGTGCACTTTGACGACGCCAACTTTTTCGCCGCGCGCGGTCAGATATTCGACGGTCTCGTGCGCGACCTCGCCGCCCGAACACATAATCACAATGACGCGTTCCGCATCGGGCGCGCCGACATAATCGAACAGGTGATACTGCCGTCCGACCAAGCGCGCGAACTTGTCCATCGTCTTCTGGACGATTTCCGGCGTCTTGAGGTAGAACGGGTTGACGGCTTCTCGCCCTTGAAAATACACATCGGGATTTTGAGCCGTGCCGCGCAGCACAGGTTTATCGGGGGTCATTGCGCGCGCGCGATGCGCGTGGACCAGTTCCTGGTCTATCATCGCGCGAATATCGTCTTCGGATAATTGTTCCACTTTCATCACCTCGGCGGAGGTGCGAAAGCCATCGAAAAAGTGCAAAAAGGGCACGCGCGCTTCCAGCGTGGCGGCATGCGCAATCAGTGCCAGATCCATCACTTCTTGCACCGATCCCGAAGCCAGTAGCGCAAAGCCGGTCTGCCGCACCGACATCACATCGCTATGGTCACCAAAGATCGAAAGCGCGTGGCACGCGAGCGTACGCGCGCTGACGTGAAACACGGTCGGCGTCAGTTCGCCGGCGATTTTGTACATATTCGGAATCATCAGGAGCAAACCTTGACTTGCGGTAAATGTCGTGCAGAGTGAGCCGGTTTGCAGTGCGCCGTGCACTGCGCCTGCCGCGCCGCCTTCGCTTTGCATCTCGACGACGAGCGGCACCGTACCCCAAATGTTCGTCTTGCCTTCCGCCGACCATTGATCCGCCCACTCGCCCATTGTGGACGACGGCGTAATCGGGTAGATCGCAATCACTTCGCTGACGTGATGCGCGATGTACGCGGCGGCTTCGTTTGCATCCAGAGTGACCATTGTTCTTGCCATTTTGTCCTCGATTCGAAAAATGAGTTTGTCCATCATTCATTATATCAAGCGATGGTAGGGAGTAGGTCAAAAACAAGTCCTAATCGTGTTAAGGGTAATTGAAATTGCAGCAACAACAGAAACTGGTCTTCGCGTAGGGGAGAAGGGAGTGAGGACAGGGGGGACTCACTCCTCAACGCGCCATTCGCGTTAAACGTCCCTATCTTAAAAATTGTCTGTGGCGCTGGAACCCCCCATTGACACAACACGCTATCTGTGTTACGCTGGGTGGCAGGAGGACAAAATGAACAAAATACTGTTGCTCGTCGTGGGAGTCTTGTTGGTCTTGTGTCTGGCTTGCGTTGGCGTGATTGCTCTGGCAGCAGTCTTTGGTATCGGCGCGACTCAACCTATCGCCGAAGCCGGCGATGAGTTTATGACCGCCTTGAAGAACGAGGATTACACGCGTGCCTACAGCCTGTGCACGCCGGCCTTACAGCAAGAGTTGAAAAATCCACAGGGTTTGGCGAACATCATCCGAAACGGTCGCGTGTTCCCCACCCGCTGGTCCTACTCATCGCGGAACGTCTCTGGCGATCAAGGAGAACTGGAAGGCACGGTAACTTTTGTGGGAAACCGTGAAGGGACTCTGGAACTCGTGCTCGCTCAGGTTGGTGGAACATGGAAGATTGCGGGCTTTCACCTGCGCGAAAAATAGCCACCCATCAGCGGAACGCGTCTTGAGGACGCGTTCCGCTTTTTTATACCATTGGGGAGGAGGCGGTCGGCTGCGCCGTCCGCCTCCTCCCTGTCCTTCTCCTTGAGTAATCCCCTCTCATCCCCCTGCCCCCTTCTCTCCCCGCGACGCGGGGAGAAGGGGGAGGACGGGGGGCTATGCGTTTGCAAAAGTGCAAAACGTGGGCTGAGAAACTTGCCCCCAAACTGAAATACCCGCCCCAAGTGCGTTCTTGCCTATACCAAGTTTTGTTGTAAAATAGACTTACATCCCGAACGAAGGAGTAGATATGCGACCGCGCGTCTTTATCACTCGCCGTTTACCCCAACCGGCACTCGACCTCATTCTGCCAGTCTGTGATGCCGAAGTGTGGCAAGATGAATTGCCCCCACCACGTCAGATATTACTCGACAAGGTGCGCGAGGTAGAAGGTGTGTTGTGCCTCCTCACCGACAAGATGGATGCAGCAGTGATGGATCACGCGCCGCGCTTGCGAGTGATTAGCAATTGCGCTGTCGGCTACGACAACATTGATGTTCCCGCCGCCACCCAGCGCGGCATCGCCGTCGGCAATACACCGGGCGTATTGACCGAGACCACCGCCGATTTTGCGTTTGCCTTACTCCTTGCCGCCGCGCGTCGGATCGTCGAAGGGGAACGCTATACCCGCGCGGGCAAATGGAAAACGTGGGGACTGACCACGTTGTTGGGGCACGATGTCTTTGGTGCCACACTCGGACTGATCGGACTGGGACGCATCGGTACGGCGGTAGCCAGACGCGCGCGCGGCTTTGAGATGCGCATACTCTACTACGATCTACAACGCAACCCAGAGGCAGAAGAGCAACTCGGCCTCATCTATGCCGATCTGGATACCGTTGTCCGGGAGGCGGATTTTCTCAGCCTGCATACACCACTCACCGACACGACGCGGCATCTCATCAATGCCGAGACGCTACGCAAGATGAAAAAGACTGCCATTCTCATCAACACTGCGCGCGGACCGATCGTGGACCAGGTGGCGCTGTACAACGCGTTACGCGAGGGCGTGATTGCCGGCGCCGCACTCGATGTGACCGATCCCGAACCGATTCCGCTGGACGATCCACTCTTGGCACTCGACAACTGCATCATCACACCGCACATTGCCAGCGCGTCGGTCGCGACCCGTACGAAAATGGCAATGCTGGCAGCGCAGAACCTGCTCGCCGGTGTACGCGGCGAACCGTTGCCCTATCCAGTGAATCCCGAGGTACGCGCGCGTCAGACCATCTGAGTTACGCGGCGGTCAGCCGTCGTCTATCAGCGTTCATTATTTCATTAAGGAGGAAGAATGAAAGACATTGCGGCTCGCGCGTTAAACTTTGCGCAACTGCGCGGCGCAACGTATGCCGATGTGCGCGTGGTGGCACGCGACACCCAACGGATTGCCGTCAAAAACGGCAAAGTGGAGGTGATTCAGCAAGACGAAACGCAAGGCATAGGTGTACGCGTCATCGTCAACGGTGCGTGGGGCTTTGCCGCCACGGCGCGCGTGGAGGCGCGCGAAGTAGAGCACACGGTGGCGCGCGCGGTAGCCATCGCCAAAGCCAGCGCACTCGTCAAGACTCACGATGTGCATCTGGGTGATCCTATCAGCATCAGAGAATCGTACGCGACCCCCGTCAAGATCAATCCGTTCACAGTCCCGCTAAACGCCAAGATTGATTTGCTGTTGCGCGCGGACGAAGCAATGCGGCGCGTCGCCGGCGTCAAGGTCACGCGCGCCGAAATGGCGTTCGTGCGCGAAGACAAACTCTTTGCCTCGACCGAAGACAGTCTCATCAATCAAGAAATCATCGAGAGCGGTTGTGGCATCGTCGCGCTCGCGACCGATTGGCAAACCGGCGAGGTGCAGGTGCGTTCGTACCCCAATTCGGTGGGACGGCATCAACAGACGCGCGGGTACGAGTTCATCCTCGAACAGAATCTGGTCGAGAACGCGCCGCGCGTGGCAGAACAAGCCGTCGCCCTCCTCACTGCCGATCAATGCCCCAGTTACGATGCCACGACCATCATTCTCGACAGTTCCCAACTCGCGCTGCAGATTCACGAATCGTGCGGACATCCTATCGAACTGGATCGGGTGCTCGGCAGCGAAGCGGCGTACGCGGGCACCTCGTTCCTCACCCCGGAAAAACTGGGACGCTTTCGCTACGGCTCCGAAGTCGTCAACATCGTTGCCGACGCGACGGTGCCCGGCGGACTGGGCACTTTTGGTTTCGATGATGAAGGTGTGCCTGCCCAGCGTACCGACATTGTCCGCAACGGCATCTTCGTCGGTTATCTCACCAGTCGCGAGACCGCGCATCAACTTGGGCTGGGGCGCTCGAACGGTACGATGCGTGCCGATGGCTGGGCGCGCCCACCGATTATTCGAATGACCAACATCAACCTGCTCCCCGGCACGTGGGATGTGAACGATTTGATTGCCGATACGGACGAGGGCATCTGGATGGAAACCAATCGTTCGTGGAGCATTGATGACAAGCGACTCAACTTTCAGTTCGGCACCGAGATCGCGTGGGAAATCAAAAAAGGGAAAAAGACGCGAATGTTAAAGAACGCGACCTATACCGGCATCACGCCCGAATTCTGGCGCTCGTGCGATGCCGTGTGTAACGACAAGTCGTGGATCGTCTGGGGCACCCCCAATTGTGGTAAAGGACAACCGCCCCAGATTGCACACACCGGTCACGGCGCCGCGCCCGCACGCTTTCGCAATGTACGCGTAGGAGTCATCAAGTGAGTTTCAGGTTACAAGTTTCAGGTTCAAGTGAAACGTAAACAAACTGAAACCATAAAACCTGAAACCTGAAACCCGAAACCACAAAACCTGAAACCGAGGTCACTATGCTAGGCGAAAACAAAATCCGCGAAATCACGAGTCACATTCTGGGAATTTCCAAAGCCACCCAGACCGAGGTGGTGATGCGTGTAACCGATTCAGCCCTCACGCGCTTTGCCAATTCAACCATACATCAAAACGTTGCCGAAAGTGATACCGAGGTGCGCGTGCGCGTCGTGTACGGCAAAAAGATTGGAGTTGCCTCGTCCAACGATCTTTCCCCCGAAGCACTCCAGCGTACAGTAGAGACCGCGCGCGCGATCGCACAGGCGCAAGACGAAGACCCCGAATTTGTATCGCTCCCCGGTCCCCAACCGATTCGACCCGTTGAAGCATTCATCGAGGCCACCGCGAGTTTTACCCCCGAGCAACGCGCGCAGGTGGTGAACGTGTTTTGCAAAAAAGCCCGCGCGCGCAATGTGATTGCGGCGGGCGCGTTCTCCACAACAGTGAGCGAGATCGCCGTGGCGAACTCGCTCGGTATATTCGCGTATCACCCTGTCACCTGTGCCGACATCAATACCGTGATGATGACCGAGACCAGTTCGGGGTATGCGGCGTTTACCCATCAGGATGCGCGCTGTGTCAACGCCGAAGCACTTGCGGACGAAGCAATTGACAAAGCTCTCCGTTCGCGTCATCCCGAGACACTCTCTCCCGGCGAGTACACCGTGTTGCTGGAAGAGTATGCCGTGTTCGATATACTCAACTTTTTTGCGATGCTCAGTTTCACCGCGCAAGCGTTGCAAGAAGAACGTTCATTTATGAAAGGCCGACTCGGCGAACGCGTGATGGACCCGCGCATCACGATTTGGGATGACGGCTGTGACCCCGCGACGATTCCCCTGCCGTTCGACTTTGAAGGTGTGCCCAAACAAAAGGTGACTTTGATCGAAAACGGTATCGCGCGCGGCGTCGTGTACGATACGCTTACCGCTCAGCGCGAAGGCAAACAGTCCACCGGCCACTCGTTGCCGGCGCCCAACACGATGGGACCGTATCCGATGCACGTCGTGATGGCACCCGGCGATACAAGCAAAGCCGATCTGCTCAAACAGATTGAACGCGGCATCTGGGTCACCCGCTTTTGGTACACGCGCCCTGTACATCCAATGAAAGTACTGGTGACGGGGATGACGCGCGATGGCACCTTCCTCATCGAGAACGGTCAGGTGACGCGACCGTTAAAGAATCTGCGCTTTACCACCAGTTATCTCGACGCCTTTAACCACGTACGCGCGATCAGTCGCGAGACCAAGTTGCTTTACAGTGATTGGGGAGGCGCGTCGCGTATCGCGCCGGCAATGGTGGTAGAGGGCTTTCGCTTTACCGGCGCAACCCAGTAAAACAATGAACCAATAAATCAATGAGCCAATGAACCAGAGTATGTGTCACCTGGTTCATTGGCTCATCAGGCAATTGGCTCTGGTGGAGAGTTATCTACTACCCGGCATCGGTTTAGCATTTGGCGGTGCGGTCACGGTGATGGCGGGATTGTTATAGTCCCACATCCGCGCCGTCATAATGATGGCGCCTTTTTCGTTGGGATTCTTCGCATCGTGCCCGCGCAACTCGAACATCCACTTGCGGATAAAGCCATCCGCACACAACCACACACTGGTTTGACCCACGGTAATCACTGAGAGATCACCCTGGTCCTTCGCCATACTCAGGAGAGATCCCACTCCCCCCACCAGCGCGCCCTTGAAATCGTACAGCCACACCTCGCACGATTGATCCTCGAGGACTTCGGTGCGTACTTTTTTAAAGTCGCCAGGCGCGCCACCGCTATAGTCCATAAATTCGTCAGGATCGGCAAAATCCCGGACAGTGGACGCCATCGAGTCATCGGTGACATACCACTGTTTAGGATCTGCCATTCCAAACAACGACAGACCTCGCACGTACGACTTGCCATCCGCCTGGATAAACTCGATAGTGGCGTTTTGATCGCTGCCCAGCATCCCCAGCAAGCCACCTTTTGAAGAGAGGTACGAATTCTTGCCGTCCACCTGACCCGTCATATTGAAGAAGGTCACCTCTTGATAGTTGCCTTTCTCCGTACTCCCAAAGATCCAGACGAACTCGATGCGATACTTGTTCGCGGTTTTGGCTTTACTCAGAAAATTCGCCAGCGGATTCTGCGCCGTCGGCGTACTCACCACCGGGCTGGTTGGCGCCGCAACGACACGCGTGGGCGTGGGTGCACCGGCAGGCGTCGCCGGTGCGCGCGTGGCAGCACCCGTTGATGGAGAGAGTGTTGGGTCAGATATTCCTGCATTGCCACCTAAACTGCGACTTAACTCGGCGACTCTGCCCGGCACATCGAAGACCGCCGCGCCGGCAACACCAAGACACAGGCATAGCAGTACCACACAGCCTGCAACGATGAGCATACCTTTGTTTTGCATTTTTTCCTCCTGACCCCTACCGCCGACAGACAACCGTCGTGGCATAGAAGAATGACCGCTGATAGACTCGGTCGCTGTGTTGCCATAGCGATTTTCTACGACGCCGCGTTACCGCCGACCACCACCAGTTTTCATCTCACCACCAAGGGTGCTATCAGGCGAATAGATAACCTGAACCGATAGATGTACTTGAACGGTTCGTACTACTTTTTCGTTCTACGTGTAATCGTAAAACCCTTGACCGCTCTTGCGACCCAGATAGCCCGCCGTGACCATTCGGCGTAACAGTGTCGGCGCGGCAAAGCGTGGGTCTTTGGTTTCCTTGAACATCTCATCGGCGATAAAGAGCGTGGTATCCAGACCAACAAAATCGAGAAGGGTGAGCGGTCCCATCGGATGGTTCAGCCCCAGTTTGATGGCGGTGTCAATATCTTCTTTTGAGGCAAAGCCACTTTCGTACATCCGCACCGCATCGAGCACGTAGGGAATGAGAAGCGCGTTGACGATAAACCCCGGCGCGTCTTTGGAGACGACCACTGTCTTACCTAACCCTTCGCCCCACGCGCGCGCCACGCGGTATGTCTCCTCACTTGTCAAAAAGGTGCGCACAATTTCCAGCAGCGGCATCACCGGCACCGGGTTGAAAAAGTGCAAACCGAGCACCTTGTCGGGACGTCGCGTGACACTTGCCATCTCGGTCACCGCAAGTGACGAGGTGTTGGATGCCAGAATCGCCTCAGGTCGCGTCACGGCATCGAGTTCTTTGAAGATGTTTTTCTTCAATTCAAGATTCTCGATGGCCGCTTCGACCACCAAATCGGCGGGCTCTAAATCTTTCCACGCCGTTGTGCCCTTGATGCGCGCGAGGGCGGCGTCGCGATCCGCCGCGCTCAATTTGCCTTTTTCCACACCGCGCGCCATCGAACTCTGGACACGTTCCAGACCTTTCTTCAGCAAATCATCGTTGACCTCGCGCACGATGACGTTATAGCCACGGCGCGCCGCAATTTCCGCAATGCCACTCCCCATCAAACCACAACCAATCACACCTACAGTTTTAATCTCCATTGATTCCTCCTTCGAAAATAATCGTTATACCAAGTTTGTTTTTTGGGCGCGACAAACTAACTGCGAAAGCAACCTGCTGTCGCACCGGCGTTCATCTCTTTAATTTTAGCAGAATCAAGAA
>DAOTYB010000347.1:0-12147 GCA_034435315.1 Anaerolineae bacterium
TTCTTGATTCTGCTAAAATTAAAGAGATGAACGCCGGTGCGACAGCAGGTTGCTTTCGCAGTTAGTTTGTCGCGCCCAAAAAACAAACTTGGTATAACGATTATTTTCGAAGGAGAATTTATATGGCTCTATTGCGTCCCCTCGCACCCAATATCACTTTGATTGATTTGCAATTTCAGGGTCGCGTCGAAACCATCGCCGCGTATCTGTTTTACGATGGCGAGACCGCCGCGCTCATCGAGACGGGACCCGCCTCCACGATTGATACGCTACTTGAAGGAATCCAGGCAGCAGGCGCGCCACTTGAAGCGCTGCGTCAAATTGTTGTGACGCACATTCATCTCGATCACGCGAGCGGCGCGAGCATTGTGGCACGGCAACTCCCCTGGACGCGCATCTATGTTCATCCCGCCGGCGCGCCTCATCTTGCCGATCCCTCCAAACTGCTGGCGAGTGCCGCGCGCTTGTACGGCGACCAGATGGAAACGCTGTGGGGCACCATCCTCCCCATTCCCGCCGAGCGTCTGGTCAGCGTGCACGACGGGGAAGAGATTCCGATTCCCGGCTCGATGTTGCGCGTGCTGGAAACGCCGGGCCACGCGCGGCATCATCACGCCTATCTGGATGTGAACAGCGGTTTACTTTTCACGGGTGACATTGGCGGGGTGCGGATGCCCGGCATTCAGTATGTGCGTCCCCCCACCGCGCCACCCGAACTCGATATCGAAGCGTGGCGCGCCAGTATCGCGCGCTTGCGCGCACTCGATGCCACCGGCTTGTGTCTGACCCACTTTGGTCTGTTTCGCGGTAATCTGGCGTGGCACTGGGACGATCTGGAACAACGTCTGGTCGCCTGGGGTACACTGGTGCGCACACTGTTAGAACAAGGTGCGAATCAAGACACCATCGTTCAGCAACTCGGCGCGCAGGCAGCCGAGGAAATGGCGCGTGTGGAGGCAGACCCGCGCCAATACGACGTGGCAATCAGTTACGAGTCGCTCGTCGCGGGATACGTGCGGTATTGGAAAACGAGGAACATCTCGCCGAATACCGCAGGTTAGCCATGCAATTCCACAGTGACGTCAGGGCGCATTTATACCTTCAACGGTCGCAAACTTTCATTTTCCAGAGGGGGTGAGGATGGTGTGGTGGCGGGCGGCGAAGCCGCCCCGCCACCACGCCGTCCTTTTACTCCTCCTCCCTTTTCGAGTGAGGATCGAAATGCAGACAATACAAAACTATATCGAAACGCAGGTGCGTTTGCTTCAGCAACTCGATTTGGCGCCGGTCAACGAACTCGTCGCGCATCTGGAACGCGCGCGCGCCGAAGGTCGCCGCATTTTTCTCTTTGGCAACGGCGGCAGTATGGCAACCGCGTCGCACTTTGCGTGCGATCTGGGCAAGGGCACGGTCCAACCCGAACGTCCGCGTTTCAAGGTGATGGTGTTCGATAGCCTGCCCACATTGACCGCGTACGCAAACGATCACGGCTACGAGACCGTGTTCGCCGAGCCGCTCATCACCCACAGCCAGCCCAGCGATGTGGCGATTGCGTTCACCGCCAGCGGCAATTCGCCAAACGTCGTACGCGCCATCGAGGTGGCAAAGCAGCGCGGCTTGCTGACCGTCGCGTTCACCGGTTTCGATGGGGGCAAAATCAAAGACCACGCCGATGTGCATATTCACGTGCCGATTCATTCCTACGGTCCCGTCGAGGATGTGCACTTGATTGTGACGCACGCGATTTGCGAGATGCTCAAGTTGCCGCATGAGCCGCACTGATACGATTCTCGCGCTCGACTATGGCGGCACCAAACTCTCCGCCGCGATGATCGGCTTGGGCGAACGCGCGTGGCGTGCCCTCTTGCGCGTCCAGTCGCCGCCGCAACACGATGCGCAGTACGAACAGGCGACAATGCGCGCGCTGGCGCATCAACTTTTGGGCACACAAACCCCGCGCGCTATCGGCGTGAGTTTTGGGGGACCGGTGGAAGCCGCGCGCGGACGCGTCATCCTCTCGCATCACATCCCCGGCTGGGAAGACACGCCGCTGCGCGAGCAACTGCAAGCCGAATTCGACGCGCCAGTGGTTGTGGACAACGATGCCAACGTCGCCGCGCTGGGCGAGTATCGTTTTGGCGCGGGACGTGGGTGTGCCTCGCTGTTGTACGTCACCGTGAGTACCGGCGTCGGTGGGGGTATCGTTATCGGTGGAAAAATTTATCGCGGCGCGGACGCGCTGGCAGGCGAAATCGGTCACACGATTTGCGATCCGCGCGGACCGCTGTGCGTCTGTGGGCGGCGCGGGTGCGTGGAAGCGATGGCGTGCGGTCCCGCCATCGCGCGCGCGGCGCGCGCGATGATGCAGGCAGAGCCGAATGTCCCCACGCGCCTGCGCGACTATGGCGAGACGCTCACCGCCGCCGATGTGGCGCGCGCGGCAAACGAAGGAGATGCACTCGCGCAACGCGTGCTGGACGAGGCAGCGCGCGCGCTGGGGTTCGGCATCGGCACGGCGATTACGCTACTCAACCCCGAGCGGGTGGTGATTGGCGGAGGTGTCTCCAAATCCGGGGAACGCTGGTGGGCGGAGGTGCGGCGCGCCGCGCGCACCAACACGCTACCCCAGATGCGCGTGGACCTTGTGCCCACCGCACTCGGCGATGACGCGCCACTGTGGGGTGCGGTGGCGTTGGCGGAGGAAACGCTGATGAGCCAATGAGCCAAACGTGCCAATGTGCCAATGTGCCAATGTGCCAATGAGCCAAAAGACGGAGGACGAAGGACAGAGGACGAATGACGGAGGACGAATGACGAAGGACGAATGACGAAGGACGGAGGACGAATGCCACGCGCGCCACTGCCTCCTGCCTACTGCCTACTGAACACTGAACACTGCCTCCCGCCTCCCACCTACCGCCTCCCAACCTCTTTCCACCTCAAATTCCCCACCACCTCTTTGAGCGCGCGGTATGCGGTGTTCCGAACGTCATCATCCTTATCACTCGCCAATTTCAGCAGTGCCACTGCAACCCGCGGTGACTTTTTCCCCAACTTGCCTAACGCCTCGGCGGCGGTGCGTCGCACCCGCTCATCCACTTTTTCGTCCTGCAACAGCGTCAGGAGAATTCGCACCGCGTCGTCGGTGCGCCCCAGTCTTCCCAACGCCTCCGCAGCGTCGCGTCGCACATCAGCACCCATTTTTTCGTCTTGCGCCAGCGCCATGAGACCGTGAATCACTGCATCGTCAGCGCGCCCCAATTTTTTCAACGCCTCCGCAGCGTTGCGTGGCACCCACCAATTCACTTTTTCGTCTTGCGCCAGCGCCAAAAGCCCCTCACCCGCGCGCGCGTTGCCGCGCAAGGTTCCCAGCGCAGCAATGGCATCATACGGCAAAGAATCGTATTTTGGAGATGCGGCGCGCGCAAACTCGAGCAACGTGTCCACCACATAATTGCGCAATCGTTCGCGAATGCTTATGCCGTGCGCCAGACATTGCGCGGCAAGAAACAGATTGCGATGAATCACGTCATCGAACTTGTCGCGCTCGCGCAGAATCTTTTCGAAAATCGCGTTCGGTGGTTCGTCGTACCGATTGAGCCGACCGAGCAGCAGCAAAATGACTTCGCGCCAGCGCGCATCGTAGAGATGCGGTTGAATCTGTTTCCACAAAGCGTCCAGATTGTGCACATAGCGCGCTTCTAAATCGCACGCGGCAAAATATTCCTGAAAGGTCAGGTGGACGAAACTGAAAATGCCATCGCCGCGCTCGACCAGAATTCCCGTGCGGCTCTTTGCCAGTTCGATGAACACTTGCGCCTCCGCGCGCGCCGCATCGCGCCCGAGTCCCAGTTTTTCATCTTCACACAAAAGGTCGGTCAGTTTCAACTCCAAATCGCCGCGCTTGACTTCGGCTTGCCGCCCCTCCGCTTGTCCCAGCGTGTGCATCCAGAACGCCAATCGTTCCAGCAATCGCCGCCGATATTTATAGTGTGGTCGCTCACGATCGTACGGCACGCCCTGGACCCCTTCCCACATCGAGAGCAACGCCTCGGTGCACTTGTCGTACAGTTTCACGCGTTCGTTCGGCAGTTCCGCCTCGATGCGATGCACCAGCGCGATGATGGTGAGCATCAGCGGATTCTCCGCCAGTTTTTTCAGACGATCATTTTGCTTGATGGTGCGAATCAAGTGATCCGCCTGCGCTTGTGCTTGATTGGCATCGCGTTCGCGCGCGGTGTACCATTTCTCGATGAACGTCTCGATTTCCGATTCAGTGAACGGCATAATGATATGATGCGCGAACGCGCGGCGGTCCAATGGCGCGCTCTCGTAGCCGATGATGCGCGAGGTGACGACGAAACGATTTTTGGGATAGCGCGTGGCAAGCGCGGCGACCGCATCGCGCACCTCCACCCTTTGATTCGATGCGGTGACTTCGTCCAGACCGTCGAACAGCACCAGGCATCGTCCCGCCTCCAGCGCGCGTTCAAAGAAGCCGCGCGGCAACTCCAGTTGATACGTCTGTTTGGCGTAGGTGTACAGGAAATCCACCAGCGCTTGACCCGACGCGGCAAAGCGACGAAGGGGCAGCAGAATCGGCAAACGTTGTTCAAGACGAATGACGAACGACGAATGAAGATTGCCGATTTTCGATTTGCGATTGTTCTCAATCGGCAATCGGCGATCGAAAATCGACAATCCTTCGTCCTCCGTCATTCGTCCTCCGTCCTTCGTCTTTCGTCCTCCGTCCTCCGTCGCACTTTGCACCGCCACCAGCGCGAGGTATCGCAACAGCGTGGACTTGCCCGCGCCGGGGTCGCCCAGCACCATCAAGCGCGTGTGCGCGCGCAAGGCGTCCTCCAGCGCGACGCGGCGCGTCGTTTTGCGGACGATGCGTTCGCGCGCGCGGCGTTCCAGCACGTCTTTGCCGGTCGGGGTGTCTGGCTCGCGAAAATCGCTCGTTTCGATTTCTTCTTCCACGCCCAGTGGAATGAAAATGTCTGCAAGTTTGACTGCCGCGTTCTGGCGCGGGTCGGGGATACCCACAAACTCCAGCAGTTCGGTTCGGGCAACGATTTGTTCGAGGTAGCGTTTCTCGGCGGCGGAAAAATCGGGCGCGCGTTCATAGTTGTGAATGGCAGCCATCACTTTGGTCGCGAGGTCTTGCGGGTCAGAGAATTCCGCCAACAGATGTTCCGCCCGCACGCGGGCGCGAAATTCGCGCTGGCGTTTGCGCTTGTCCTCTTCTTCAATCAGATGCGCGGGGAGCGGAAAATCGTCAGGCGCGAGGAACATCAAGCGCGGCTTGTTCGTTTCAACTGCGGCGTCGTACTCTTGCTGCGTGTACGATTTCGTGGAATTCGCAGGGCTACTGCCAAAGTAATGCCCCACGATGCCGATGAACAAATCGCATTCGGCGACCTTCTCGCGGCAAAACGCGTCGGTCATTGCGGCGCGCGCGCCAAAATCTTCCATCCGCACCACGCGCAAATCGTCGCACGCTTGAATCGCGCGAAAGACCGCGTCGCGGTACGCCTGCAAATCGCGCGCGGTCGAACTGAGAAAAACCTTGCGCATAATTCCTCGCTCCTTGTGCTGAACGGTTACGCCTCACATTCCCCACGTCGCGTCGCCGAAGAAATTGCCGTGATCCTTGCTCAGAAATGCCGCGATCTCGCGCCGACGATCACCCAGACGAAATGCTGCGCCGTGTCCGGGATAACACACCGTATCATCCGACCAATGCCAGATGACCTGATGCAGCGTTTTGAGCGTGGTCTGAAATCCCTCGACCGACCACGTTTTGCCGGGCCCGCCCTCGAAAATCGTATCGCCCACGATGATGCGCGAATCCGCTTCGAGCGCGTAACACACCTGGTCGGCAGTATGCCCCGGCGTGTGCACGACGCGGAGCCAGCGCTCGCCCACGCGTATGCGTTCGCCATCTTCCAGCCAGCGATCGGCGGGCGTTTCAAATCCTTCCGCATGCGGACCGCGATGCAGCATCAGCGGAACGTGCAGGCGCTGCTGCATCGCCGCGAGCGCGCCAATGTGGTCCAAGTGGGTATGCGTGAGCAAGATGGCAACGGGGTGCGTGTCCCGCAACATCTCTTGCAACACGTCGGGCTCGTCCCCGGGGTCAATGAGCACACTCTGCTTTGTCACAGGACAGACGAGCGCGTACGCATTCACGCGGTAGGGACCGACAGTACGGATGCGTAATTCGAGAGGCAGGGTCATTGGGGTAACCTCCATAGTGGAAATATACACGGCTGATGGAATCACGTCAAGCCACCGTAATGGTGTGATGCATCATATACCTTCAACGGTCGCAAACTTTCATTTTGGTTTGCACAGTACGGCTTACCCCACTCATCCCCCTGCCCCCTGCTCTCCCCGCTAGCGGGGAGAGCAGGGGAGGTAGGAGTGGGCGGGCGGCGAAGCCGCCCGCCACCTCCCCGTCCTTTGACTCCCCCTCCCCGTTGGGGCGAAAAATTTTTCGCCCCAACGGGGAGGAGGCAGGGGGTGGGGCTATGCGTTTGCACAAGTGCAAAAGGTGGGCTGAGAAACTTGCTCCCAAACTGAAATATACCCCGCTGAAAGTATAACTTGACAAATTTATCTGGCACAGTAAGATGGAAGCGCAGGAATGTGCTCTAACACTTGGGAGGTCGCTTTGAAACTTTTGGTCTGGCGTCTATTTCTTGCGCTGATCGCGTTGAGTGCGTTGGGTCTGTTATGGCACGTTGTTGTGACATGGACACAAGCCGATACCCTGCCCTTTGTGCCGGTAAAGCCACGTCTCATTCCCGATACGGATGTAAATCCGTACGGTGCCAATTTCTTCCTCGATCGCGAAGTGGAGGAATGGAAGCGCGAGCGGACTGTGCGGATGGCACGCGAAGCAGGCATCGTCTGGGCAAAGCAACAATTCTCGTGGGAAGAAATCGAAAAACGCAAAGGCGTGTTCGATTGGTCCAAATCGGATTACATCGTGGCGCTGTTCGAGAAATATGGTATGCACATCATCGCGCGGCTGGATCGTCCGCCCGCGTGGGCGCGGCAGGATAAAAATATTCCCCAAACACCACCAGATAATTTCAACGACTATGGAGACTTTGTCGAGGCGTTCGTACGTCGCTATAGTGGCCGCGTGCACTTTATTCAAATCTGGAACGAACCGAACATCTTTCCTGAATGGGGTAATCGTCCTGTAGACCCCGAAGCGTACGTCGCGCTGCTAGAAATTGCCTATCGGCGCGCCAAAGCCGCGAATCCGAATGTGCGTGTGCTCTCGGCGCCTCTGGCAATTACGCTGGGTGAAGGCTGGGCGCCCCAGTCGGACCAGTGGCGGCATATGAACGATCTGGAATTTCTCGAAGCAATGTATCGCGCGGGCGCCAAAGACTATTTTGACATTCTCTCGGCCAACGCCTTTGGGCTGCGCGCCACGCCTGACGATCCGCCGGATCCGCAAGAGTTGAATTTCCAGCGCGTGGTCCTGGCGCGCCAGATTATGGAAAAGTATGGTGACAGGAACAAAGCCATCTGGATTAACGAGTATGGCTGGAACGCTGCGCCACCCGATTTTCCCAAAGAGAACTTGCTGTGGGGACGCGTGACCGAGCAACAGCAAGCCGAGTACACCATACGCGGCCTACAACTTGCGCGCGCGAATTGGGAGTGGGTGGGCGTCATCAACATCTGGTACTTCCGTCAAGTGGGTGACATTCCCCCTGACCGCGCCGATTATTATTTTCGGATGGTGGATGTAGATTTTACACCACGACTGGTGTATCTGCGTCTAAAAGAACTCGCGACGGCGCCGCAGGTGGCACAACCGGGACTTCATCAAGAAACGAACATCGCCGTCGATTATCGCGGCAACTGGCAACCGCACCTCTCTCCCAACGCCCATGCGGGGAGAGAGTTGGTCACGCGCGCTCCCGGCGCGCGCGCAACGGTCAAATTCTGGGGTGACAGTTTTGAATTTCTGATGCGTCGCGGACCTACCGGCGGACGCGCCTGGATCACGCTGGATGGCAAGCCGGTCAAAGGTTTGCCGCTCGATGTCAACGGTAACAGTTACGTGGATTTATCTGCACCGAACGAGCAATGGCAAGTGCGCATACCCATCGCGCAGAAAATCACGCGGGGCATCCACACGGTTGAACTGGTCGTGGGACAAACGGGCGAAGTGGCCCTCGATGGGTTTATCGTCTCAGTGGAGGGGAAAACCGACTTTCCGTTTCCACTGGTGGGTGGTCTGGGCACATTGTTCCTCATCGCCGCGGCGCTGTTGGTGCGGAGTTGTACGATAAAAAGCAAACATCTATGCTGACGAGAATTTTACTCGCGCTGCTCATTTGTATCGCCGCCCTGTATCTGGCACAGATGCTCTGGGGTTTGCTGAGTAGTTACGCCGATGTGATTTTGTTGTTCGTGCTAGGGTGGCTGGTCTCCTTCGTGTTGAATCCGCTGGTCGCGTGGTTCACGCGCCCACTGATGCCGCGCGCGCTCTATCCCGCGCTGGAAGCGGCTGTGGGTGCGCGGCGCGCGCAAGCACTCCAGGCATTTCGTTTTTCGCGCGTGGCGGCTGTCATCATCGTCTATATGCTCGTTGCGATCGCGCTCATTCTGGCAATTGCCTTACTGGTTCCACCGACGATTGTTCAACTTTCGGAACTGGCTGGTTACTTGCCGGAGTACATGAAAGAGGTGCCCCGCGCCAGCGGCTGGTTGCAAAACGAAATGGCCAATTGGGGCATTCGTCTGAACCTCAGTCAGGCGGTGCAAACCCTCCTGAGCACTCTACAAGCGTACGCGGCGGACGCCATCCGGAACGCGCTGGTTATCCTGACGGGGCTGGTCAGTTTCTTTACCAACCTGTTGCTGGTGTTAATCATCAGTTTCATCATCACGCTCGATGGTCCCAAAATCCGTCATACCATTCAGAACAGTCTGCTTCCGTCTGAATATCGTGACGAGTTTCGCTTCTTTGTCGACAATGTGGATCGCACGTTCGGTGGCTTTTTACGGGGGCAAATCATTCAGGCACTTTTGGTCGGAATCGGTACGGCGCTGGCAATGACCTTGTTCGCACAGAATTTTATATTGATCGCCAGCCTGTTGTCTGGTGTGTTTATGCTGATTCCATTACTCGGTCCCTTCCTTGCTCTCATCCCCCCGTTACTTGTGTGTCTCATCCAGTCACCCAATCTGGCTTTCTGGTTATTCCTCATCCTGCTCATCTATCAACTCATCATCGTCAACATGGCAATGCCGCGCGTGTTAAGTCAAACCATCGGTTTGCATCCTCTTTTGATCTTTGCCGCGCTCCTCATCGGTATTCGCGTGGCAGGAATCTGGGGCGCATTCTTTGGGATTCCGATTGCTGGCGTGCTCTGGGCGATGGTGATCTATTTTTTCCAGCGCTGGCAAGCCCGACACTCTGCTAATCCGTGAGTGCGCCACCGCCACACGACGCTCGCCTTTCGTTGAAGGTAACCGCACAGTCCTATCTGTCATGCGAACGTTTTTTGCAATCCCCTGCGCTGTTCACCGAAGGTTGTATACTTTCAACGGTCGCAAACTTTCATTTTTCAATGGCGTTACAGCGTTTTCTTATTCAACCCACTTGACGGCACAAGAGACACTCAAATGAGTTTACACAGTACAGCTTGATCCCACTCATCCCCCTGCCCCCTCTCCCCGCCACGCGGGGAGAGAAGGGGGGTGAGGAGTGGTTGGTGGCGGGCGGCTTCGCCGCCCGCCACCAACCACTCCTCTGATTCCCCCTCCCCGTTGGGACGAAAAATTTTTTGCCCCAACGGGGAGGAAGCAGGGGGTGGGGCTATGCGTTTGCAACAGGTGGGCTGAGAACTTGCCCCCAAACTGAAATACATCCTCCCCCGATCGCCTCTTTGTCATTTCACCTTTCTGTGGTAAAATGGTCACGTCACTATGCGGATTCTCGTTCTTTCGGACATTCACGCTAACCTGATTGCATTAGAGACCGTTCTGCGCAATGCAGGTGAGTTTGATCGAATCTGGTGTTTAGGCGACGTAGTGGGATACGGTCCCGAACCGAATGCCTGTATCGAAACGTTACGCCGCTACGATCTGGTCTGCATTGCAGGTAATCACGATTGGGCGGTCCTCGACAAACTGGAACTGGAAGACTTTAATGCCGATGCGCGTCGCGCGGTGCTCTGGACACGCGAGCAACTGAACGTACAGAACCTCGATTGGTTGCACGCGTTGCCAGACTCTTTTCGCACAGAAGATTTTACACTGGTTCACGGCAGTCCGCGCGCGCCGCTCTGGGAATATGTCCTGACCTCTGGCATCGCGCGCATCAACTTTGAATATCTCGATACATCCCTTTGTCTGATAGGTCACACCCATATCCCCATCATCTACCGTTATGACAACGATACTCAGAATGTCACAGCCGAGCCCTTGCCCGAAGAGATTCCTGTGCCTCTGCAAGGTGAACGTATGATGATCAACCCCGGCAGCGTGGGACAACCGCGCGATGGTGACCCGCGCGCGGCATTCGCTCTGCTTGATCTCGATACACTGACGTTAACCCATTATCGGATTGAATACAATGTCCCGGCGACGCAATTGAAGATGGGACAAGCCAATTTGCCGCTGCGTCTCATCACGCGCTTGAGTTATGGATGGTAGATATGCCCACCGTCATCACGCCACGCCTGCCGCGCGGAATGCGCGACATTCTGCCGCAAAAAATGTTGCAACGCCAGTACGTGATTGGCGCAATCGAACAAGTCTTTCAGCGCTTTGGCTTTGAGCCGCTCCAGACACCCGCGCTCGAACTGCGCGAAACGTTGATGGGCAAATACGGTGAAGATGCCGAAAAGTTGATTTACGATGCCCGACATCGCGAAGGCAAAGAGGAACTCTCTCTCCGTTACGATCTCACAGTACCGCTCACGCGCGTCGTCGCCATGTATCCCGAACTGGTCAAACCCTTCAAGCGCTACCACATTGCGCCGGTGTGGCGCGCCGAACGTCCCCAAAAGGGCCGCTATCGCGAATTCTATCAGTGTGACGCGGACATCGTGGGCAGTCCCTCTATGCTCGCCGACGCGGAAATCGTGACGATGATTTACACTGTCCTCCGCGAGTTGGGGTTTCAAGCATTCGTCACCAAAATCAACAACCGCAAAATTCTGACCGGCATCGGACAGTATGCCGGCGTGCCCAACGAAATGCTCGGCGGGTTGTATCGCTCGATGGACAAGTTAGAAAAGATCGGCATCGAAGGGGTGCGCGAGGAGATGATCCGGAACGCCATCCCCGCGCCGGTCGTGGACAAGATGATTGCGCTCGTTTCGCTTCCGCCGGATAATCTTGGCGAACTGCGCAAACAGTTGGGCGACATTCCCATTGCTCTCGAAGGGCTGAACGAACTGGAACAACTCGCCACGTTCTTGAGCGAGGCAGGCGTGCCGCGCGCGCACTACCAATTCGATTTTACCATGGTGCGTGGGCTTGCCTACTATACGGGTCCCATCTATGAGACCGTTGTCACTGAACCGAAAATTGGCTCACTCACCGGCGGCGGTCGCTATGACGAATTGGTAGGGTTGTTTAGCAAACACTCTCTCCCTACCACTGGCACATCGTTTGGCATAGAACGCATCATTGACGTGATGGATGAACTTGCACTGTACCCGGCAAGCATCGGCAAGACAGTGACGCAGGTGTTGGTCACCGTGTTCAATCGTGATCTGGTCGGTGTTTCGATACGCATCACAAACTTGTTGCGCGCGGCGGGAATTCGCACCGAACTCGCGCTGGATGTAGAAGGACTGGGCAAACAATTAAAGTATGCGGCTGCCAAAGCGATTCCGTTCACCGTGATTATCGGTCCCGATGAAAACGCGGCACAACAAGCGACCTTGCGCGATATGACCAGCGGCGAACAATCCCTGGTCGCGCAACACGAGTTGGCAGAAATGCTGAAGAGCAAACTGCGTGAGCGGGGAGGTGGGAGTTAACGCTCATGTAGGTTTAGAGGTGATAAAAGCATTGGTGACCGTGGAGTTGCGGATTTGACGATTTTCGCATATTCTCTTCACTAATCCCTGGGAGAGATCAAGACGATGCTCCGTT